>JASHSZ010000177.1 GCA_030040815.1 Streptosporangiaceae bacterium | reverse complement strand
CAGTTGCCAGAGGCCAGGTGGGGTCCGCCCACGGCGAAGATCAGGGTCCAGGCCACCACCAAGACAAACCAGAACACGATGTTGGTGGGCCTGCCCATCGCCTCGGAGACCCAGTTCGCGAACCTGAGGAAAGGCCCTGGGGGCTTCTCGATCTCGGTCGGCTCGGTCGGGTCAATGGTCGGATTCGGCGTGGTGATCGCCATGCTGGAAGCGGTCATGGTCGTTCCAATCGAATGTCTGCGGCGGGCACACGCCGTGCCGCGTTCTGTCTGGCGGTAAGCTGCCGACGCCCAGCGTGACCTGCGCTGCCTGCCACGACCTGGGCGTTCTTGCGCTACGGAAATAGTTGCGCATACGGCCAGAATTCGCGATTGGAACCTGGCTAACCCAGGGACAGCAGGCAGTTCGCCCGGCCGACTATCGCAGCCCTCCGGCGAGCGCGACGACGACGCCGATCGCAGCGGCACCGAGAATCGCGGGCACTACCCCGCGTCGCAGCACCAGCAGCCAGCCGGCCGCCAGTATCAGCACCACGACCTGCCAGAACTGGGTGAGCCCGAGCCCGAGCGTGACAGCGGCACCGGCGATGGCGCCGATCGCGGCGGGGCCCGCGCCAGACAGGAAAGCCTGAGCGGCCCGGCTGCGCCGGAACGCGTCAAAGTGCCTGCCGCCCGCCAAGACGAAGACGAACGACGGCGTGAACGCCACGAGCACGGCGAGCAAGCAGCCCGCCACGCCTGCCGCGGCGTAGCCGACCACGCCTACGGTCAGCACCACGGGGCCGGGCGTCACCTGGCCCAGCGCCACCGCGCTAAGGAACTGCGCCGTGGTCATCCAGTGGTAGGTATGCACGGCGTCGTGCTGCATCAGCGGGATGATGACGAAGCCGCCCCCAAAGGACAGCGCGCCGACCTTGAACGCGACCCACGCCAGCGAGCCGAGACCGCCCACCCCGATCGCTTTCGCCGCGAGCGGCATGAGCATGGCGGCCGGTCCCCTCGGGCGCTCCCCGCCGCCGGGGTGCGCCAGCGCCACCGTCCGCCGCTGGTCACGTGGCGGCCGGCTGATCCACCACTCGAGCAAGCCACACCCCAGCAGGACCGCGACCAGGTACTCGCCCGCCACGTTCGCCGCAACGGCGCCCGCGAGCAGGTAGCAGATCCAGCGACCCCTCGCAGGGATCGCCCGGCCCGCTCGCCGCCAGCTTGCGGGCATGAGGCCGGCGGCCGCGGCGACCGCGATCGCCGGCACGGACGCTCCGGCCCCGTCCGCGGCGCCGGTCACCCACGTCGGCGGCGCGTGCTGCAGGAACAGCACGGACAGGCCCAGGATGATGATGAGGCCCGGCACAATGAAGCCGACGCCGGCGACGATCGCGCCCAGGGGACCGGCTAGCCGCCAGCCACAGAAGATAGCCATTTGGGTCGAGGCCGGGCCGGGCAGCAGCGACGTCGCCGCGATCCCGTCCTCGAACTCGGCCTCGGTCAGCCAGGCGTTCCGCTGCACGCACAGCCGGCGCAGCAACGCGATGTGCGCGGGCGGGCCGCCAAAACCCGTGATACCAATCCGGGTCCACTGCCGGGCGATCACCGAGAGGGGAACGCGCTGCGTGGTCGTCACAGCCCTCGTCTGCTCGCGTGGCTGCACGCAAGGCCCCTTCCGGATGTCGCCGACACCGCCCTCATCAGGCTAGCGAGCGGGCGCCTGGAGCAGATCGACTCGGCGGCTGGCTGTCCGGATCTCGGCATGACGTGGCCGATTCGCCCTGGGCGGCCCGCTGGAGTGCGCCGCCCGGTCAGCCGCCGACTAGGCGGGCCCCTTCGGCGTCGACTCGCAGCGGGAGCACTCGCCAGGGCGCGCCGACCTGCGCCGCGATCCGCGCCACTTCTGCCGCATCGGCTGCCCGGTCGTCAACCGTGAAGGCCAGCACGGAAGGCCCGGCGCCGGACACGACGGCCGGGATGCCCGCCGCGCGCAGCGTGGCCACCAGCGTCGCGGTCCGCGGCATGGTCGAGGCGCGGTAGCGCTGATGGATGAAGTCCTCGGTAGCCGGCATCAGCAGGTCGGGCCTGCTGGTGAGCGCGACGATCAGCAGAGCCGCCCGAGTCGAGTTGGCCGCGGCGTCGGCGTGCGGTACCTGATCCGGCAGCGCCCTGCGCGCGGTGCTCGTCGCGACCGGCACCGCGGGCACGCAGAGCACCGGGGCGAGTCCGGCCAGCGGCGTCAGCCGGACCACGCTTAGTCCTGCCCCCGTGTCAAAGGCGATGGTCAGCCCGCCTGCCTGGCAGGCCGCGACGTTGTCGGGATGACCCTCGATCTCGCACGCCAGCCGCAGCACGTCCGAGTCAGCCAGCATGCCTGCGGGATCGGTCGCGGCCTCGCGGGCGGCTGCCAGCGCCCTGGCCGCGAGCAGCCCGGCGACGATGGCCGCCGCCGACGAGCCAAGGCCGAAGCCCTGGGGCACCGCGTTCCGGCATCTGATCGCGATTCCAGGCGGCTGCCCGCCGGTCGCCTCGAATCCCGCGCGCATCGCGCGGACGACCAGGTGCTGGTCCGGACGCCAGCGCTGGCCCGCGCTGACGCCGGTCGCCTGTACGTCGACGCCCGACTCGGCGACCCGCGCCTGGACCCTGTCGTGCAGGCTAAGGGCCAGCCCGAGCGAGTCGAAGCCAGGCCCGAGGTTCGCGCTGGTTGCAGGGGCGACGACGGTGACAGGCTGACCAGGCCAGCTGGTCATCGCAGCTTCAGTGCCGTCGCCGCGGCCTCGACGTCGATGCTGATCGTCGCCGGCGGCCGCGCGCCCGCCACCGCGATGTCAGGGTCCTTGAGGCCATGTCCGGTGATCGTGCACACGACCACCGAGCCCGGCGCGACCTGCCCGGTCGCGCAGGCCTGCAGCAGGCCGGCGACGCCCGCCGCGGACGCGGGCTCGCCAAACACGCCCTCCCGCTCGGCCAGCAGGTGGTAGGCGGCAAGGATCTGCTCGTCGGTCACGGCCCCGATCAGTCCGCCGGAAGAGTCCCTGGCGTCCACGGCCAGCTGCCAGGACGCCGGGCTGCCGATCCGGATCGCGGTGGCCACGGTGACTGGGTTGGGTACCGGCTGGCCCGTGACCAGAGGCGCTGCACCCGCCGCCTGATACCCCAGCATCCGCGGCGCCTTCGTGGCCTGATCGTCGGCTAGGTACTCGGTATACCCGAGCCAGTAGGCGGCGATGTTGCCGGCGTTGCCGACCGGCAGACAGTGCACGTCCGGCGCGTCGCCGAGAACGTCGACGATCTCGAAGGCGGCCGTCTTCTGCCCCTGCAGCCGGTCCGGGTTGATCGAGTTGACCAGCGCCACCGGGTAGTCTGCCGCCAGCTTACGGACGAGCTCCAGGCAGTCGTCGAAGTTGCCGTCCACCTGCAGCAGCTGAGCACCGTGCGCCAGCGCCTGCGCCAGCTTGCCGAGCGCGATGCTGCCCTTGGGCACTAGCACCGCGCAGCCGATTCCGGCCCTGGCCGCGTACGCGGCGGCGCTCGCGGAGGTGTTGCCCGTGGAGGCACAGATCACCGTCCGCGCGCCGCGGGCAGCGGCAAGCGTGACCGCGACCGTCATGCCCCGGTCCTTGAAGGACCCGGTCGGGTTGCCGCCCTCGACCTTGAGGTACACCGAGCACCCGGTCAGCTCGGACAGCACGCGCGCCGGGAGTAGCGGCGTGCCGCCCTCGCCGAGCGACACCACCGGGACGTTCGGGGGCACCGGCAGCCGGGAGCGGTACTCGGCGACGACACCATGCCAGCGCGACGGCCTGGTCATCGCCGCGCTCACCTATCCGCCGCCGCCCGGCTGGGCGGCATCAGCCGGCCGGGCGGCCTGATCATCACTCGCCCTCCAGGCCCTCGACCCGCATCACGCTGTCGACGTTGCGCACAGCCTCCATGGCACCGAGGGCGGCCACGGTCTTGGCGAGTGCCGCCTCCCTGGCGGCGTGCGTCATGATGATCAGGTTCGCGTCCTCGCCGCGGCCATCCTGGCGGACCGCCTTGATCGACACGCCCTGCTGAGCGAAGGCGTCGGCCACCGGTGCCAGCACGCCGGGCCGGTCGACAACGTCGAGTTGCACGTAGTAGCTGGTGCGGGCGTCACCGATGGGGATCAGCGGCAGCTGGGCGTAGCTGGCGGTGTCGGGCCCGCGCAGCCCGGCGAGCAGGTTCCTGGCGACGGCCACCGTGTCGCCGAGTACCGCGCTCGCGGTTGGTTGCCCGCCCGCCCCGGCACCGTAGAACATCAGGCGCCCCGCCGACTCAGCCTCCACGAACACGGCGTTGTAAGCCTCGCGCACCGCCGCGAGCGGGTGCGTGCGGGGGATCATCGCCGGGTGCACCCGCGCCGAGATGCCGCCGTTGGCCCGCTCGCAGATCGCCAGCAACTTGACGACGCAGCCGAGCGATCGGGCGCTGGCGATGTCGGCGCTCGTCACCGACAGGATGCCCTCGCAGTACACGTCGTCGGCAGTGACATCGGTGTGGAAGGCGATGCTGGCCAAGATGGCCGCCTTGGCAGCGGCATCGAAACCCGCCACGTCGGCGGTCGGGTCGGCTTCGGCGTAGCCGAGGGCCTGCGCCTCGGCGAGCGCAGCGCTGAAGTCCTCGCCGGAGCTGTCCATCCGGTCGAGGATGAAGTTCGTGGTGCCGTTCACGATCCCGAGGACCCGCCTGACCGCGTCCCCGGCCAGGGACTCGCGCAGGGGGCGCAGCAGCGGAATGGCTCCCGCCACCGCCGCCTCGTAGTACAGGTCTGCGCCGGCCTGGCTCGCGGTCTTGTGCAGCATGGCCCGGTCGACAGCGACCAGAGCCTTGTTGGCGGTCACCACCGACTTGCCTGCGTTGAGCGCGGCCAGGACGAGCGTCCGCGCGGGCTCGATGCCGCCGATGAGCTCGATCACGATGTCCACGTCCGGACGGGTGACCAGCGACAGTCCGTCCGTTGTCAGCAGGTCCGCCCGGACCGGAACATCCCTCGGCCGGGCTGGGTCCCGGACGGCAACGCCGACGACGTCCAACGGCGCTCCGGCGCGGGCTCTCAGGTCGGCCGACTGCTCGGTCAGCAGCCGGAGCACCTGCGACCCGACGTTGCCGCAGCCCAGCAGCGCCACCTTCAGCGGCGCACGTCCCTCGGTGACCCGCATGACTGATTCCCGCCCGGCTGTGCCTTGCTCACCGGTTGCGCGCGCACCGGATTCCTGCGTCACGACGCTCCGCACGCAGCCCCCCTCGGGACCCCTGCGAGAACCGCCGACAGCAGTGAGCTGACGGCTGTCCTCCAGACTGCCGGGCTTCGCGTCGCCCAAAGCTTAGCGGGGCGGCCGGACCAGCCTGCCTCCCCGCCCGCGAACTGGCCGCCGGGACGAGAGCGGATCACCCGCGACATGCAGCCCGCCGCTAGGCCGCCGACGGGCGGACCGGGTTGAATGGCAGGCGAGCCGACGACGGCACGCCGTGGGCTGCCCGGCAGCGGCGTCATCGGCGCGCGACGAAACCCGGGCAGTGCCGCGCGTCGGAGAGTAGGCGGATGGCATGAAACCGATGTCCGAGGACTGGACCAGCGCGGTGGCGGTCGTCGCCCACCCCGACGACCTGGAGTACGGCGCGGCGGCGGCGGTGGCGCGCTGGACGCGCCAGGGCAAGCACGTCTCCTACGTGCTCGTCAGCAGCGGCGAGGCGGGGATCGCCGGCCGCGACCCGGCCGAGGTCGGCCCGCTGCGCGAAGCGGAAGAACGGCGCAGCGCCGCTGTCGTGGGCGTGTCGGACGTGCGGTTCCTCGGCCATCCGGACGGCGTGATCGAATACGGCCTGGCGCTGCGCCGCGACCTGGCCAGAGCGTTCCGGCAGCTGCAGCCGGAGGTCGTGATCACGATGAGCTTCGACCTGACCTGGGGTGAGGACGGCCCGGTCAATCACGCCGATCACCGCGCGGTCGGCCTGGCGGTCCTCGATGCCTGCCGTGACGCCGCCAACGAGTGGGTCTTTCACGACCTAGCGCTGCCCCGTTCCCCAATCAAGGACGCGTATGTGGTCACAACCGGCAATCCAACTGATTTCGTAGACGTCACGGATACCATCGACGCGGGGATCGCATCCCTCCGAGAACACCAGGCCTATCTCGACGGGCTCGGGCATGACTTCGATCCGGATGAGTTTCTCCGCAACATAGCCGGATATATCGGGATGGGCGCTGGCTGCGACTACGCCGTGGCGCTGCGACACTACCCGATGGGCTAGGGCGGCCCACCAGGCCAGCGCGTCGTCTGCTCACTGCGAACACTCTCAGAGGTACGGAACAAAAAACTTCCAACTTTGCTTGTAGTGTCGTAATGACGTAAGCCTCATGGCTGAAACCTCTGAGGAAGTGAGCTCTGTCATGCCAGAGACCCTCTCCCTACCGGTCCTGCCGCTCGACGACACCGTCGTGCTGCCGACCATGGTCGTGCCGCTCGACCTGTCGTCTGCCGAGCCACGGGCCGCGGTCGAGGCCGCCCGGCTCGCGGCAGCGGCCGCGGGCGACGACGCGGAAGCCCGGGTGCTGCTGGTTCCGCGGCCGGATGGCCACTATTCCCCCGTCGGCACGCTCGCCACGATCGAGCAGGTCGGGAGGCTGCCGAGCGGCGAGCGCGCCGCGGTCGTGCGCGGCACCGCCAGGGTGGCGATCGGCAGCGGCACCGTCGGGCCCGGCCAGGCACTCTGGGTGCAGGGCAC
>JASHSZ010000176.1 GCA_030040815.1 Streptosporangiaceae bacterium | reverse complement strand
AGGCCGGGGAGACCTGTCCTGACCCTGGGCGTCTCTCGACGTCGTCGGATCAGTGGCCTGTGTTCGTGTCGACGCCTCACCGAACGAGGTGCCTTGTCAAACCTTCCACAGGCTACCCGATTTCGGGCACTGCGGGCAATGCCTAGGTCAGTGGGCAGAGTCACACTCGCGGGCCGCGGAGGCGGGACTCGAAGGGCAGGTGTCGTTGCAGCGAGCGCGAGGACGACTCAGTGCGCGCCGGACTCGTGAGCAGCGTGCGCGGCCGCCTCCAGCTGGAACGTCGAGTGTTCGACGTCGAAGTGCCCGGCCAGGCATGCTTGCAGCTGATCGAGCACGCGGGGAGCGTGCCCGTCGGCGAAGCAGGCGTCGTCGACGATCACGTGCGCGGACAACGTCGGCAGGCTCGACGTGACGGTCCAGGCGTGCAAGTCGTGCACGGCTTGCACGTGGTGGGTGGCCAGCAGGTGAGCCCGGACGTCATCGAGGTTCATGCGCTCGGGCGCGGCCTCCAGCAGGATCCGGCCGGAGGCGCGCAGCAGTGACCAGGCCGCTCTGACCATGAGAACCACCACGACCAGGGCGGCGACCGAGTCGGCCCGGACGTAGCCGGTGGTCAGGATTATCACGGCGGCGGCAGCGGTGCCCAGGAATCCGTACAAGTCGGTCAGGATGTGCCGGAACGCTCCTTCCACGTTCAGGCTGGACCTGCTCGCCTGGGCCAGCAGTCGCGCGGCGATGACGTTCACGGCGATGCCCGCGAGGGCCACCGCGAGGACCGGCGCGGCATCCACGTGCTGCGGGTGGATGAGCCGGATGATCGCCTGCACCGTGAGGATGCCGGCCACGACCAGAAGGGTGACACCGTTGCCGGCGGCAGACAGGATCTCGGCGCGCTGCCAGCCGAACGTCCACGCGCCGCCGGGCGGACGGGCGGCGAGCCGGATGGCCCACAGCGACCCAGCGATAGCCCCGACGTCGGCGAGCATGTGGCCGGCGTCCGACAGCAGCGCGAGTGACCCCGAGGTCAGCGCGGCCACGACCTCGCCAATCAGGAAGGCCGTCAGTAGCCCCAGCGCCGCGCGCAGGTAGCGGCGATCGGCGCCAGGGCCCGGCTGGTGCGAGTGCCCGGCGCCGGTCGCGCCGACGCGCCCGTGCACCGCGTGCTGCACTGGCCCGCGGTCTCGGTTCGGGACCGACGTCGCGTCATTACATGAAGACTTGCGCATATGAATATGAGTATATCAGTACGTCCCGGCCCGCTCAACGGTGGTCGGCCGGCGCACTCGCGTCCCTCCGGTGCCCGTGGGGCGGGCCCCATGCCCCCGAGAGCCAGTGCGCCAGGAGCGTGCCCGTTTGCGCGCCCACGCCCACCGCAGACTCCCCTAGCGTTCCCCGCGCGGCGGCCGGTGCGACCGTCCGGCCGGGCCTCCAGTCCCTCGGTTCAGCCGATCGCTCGCGACCGCTCCGGGCCGGGCTACCCGCGCGCCTCCGCTCTCCGCGCCATCTGGTTGAGTGGGCCTTGAGGGATCACCATGGTCTTCACAGATCGCGCCGACGCCGGACGACAGCTAGCCGCGCGGCTACAGGACTTTCGCGGCAAGCCGGTCGTGGTGCTGGGCCTGCCGCGCGGCGGAGTCCCCGTAGCGGCCGAGGTCGCTAGGGCGCTCGGCGCGCCGCTCGACGTCATCGTGGTGCGCAAGCTCGGCGTGCCATTCCAGCCCGAACTGGGGCTGGGCGCGGTCGGCGAGGACGGCGTGCGAGTCCTCAATCCAGCGGTGATATGGGATGCCGGCGTGAGCGAGGCGGACCTGGCCGCGGTCGAGCGGCGCGAACGGGCCGAAATCGACCGCCGGGCCAAGCGCTATCGCGGCGAGCGGGCCCGGCTGCCGCTGACCGGCCGGACAGCCGTGATCGTCGACGACGGCATCGCCACCGGCTCGACGGCCCTGGCCGCCTGCCGCATCGCTAGGGAGCTCGGCGCGGGCAGGGTCGTGCTGGCGGTGCCGGTCGCGCCGGATGGTTGGGAGGCGCGGATCGGCGCCGAGGCAGACGAGTTCATCAGCGTGTCCACGCCCGCGGGCTTCATGGCTATTAGTCAGTTCTATGATGATTTCTCCCAGACGAGCGATGATGACGTGGTCGCCTGCCTGGCAGCAGCCGCGAGCCGGCAGGTCGGACACCGACCGGGAGCGAGCTGAGGGAGCGAAGTTAAATCCGCTCCGATCAAGATCATCGTTCCGTCCCATGGTGATGAGGCCATGGCGTCGCGACCATGGGCTGGCGGCGCGCAGGTCGGGGCGCGCGGGCCGCGTGTTGACGCCCGGTGTGGCGCCCCAGTTGACTGAGCTAGCCGTGACGGCTGTCGGTCGGCCGCTTGGTTGGCTTGGCAGGCGGAAAGGGTGGCAGGCCGTGCGAGAGAGCTTTGCGACGGTGCTCGAAACCGTGGCGGACGTGCGCGCTGATCGCGCGGCGATGACGCACGGGGACCGCAGCAAGACCTGGCGGCAGCTCGACGACCGGGCGTCGCGACTGGCTGCATACCTCGCGAGCCAGGGCATCGGAACCGAGGACCGCGTGGCCATCGCGCTCTACAACGGAATTGAGTACATCGAGAGCGTCTTCGCGATCCTGAAGTTGCGAGCTATCCCGGTCAATGTCAACTACCGGTACCAGGCAGCGGAGATGCGCTACCTGTTTGCCGACGCTCACGTCGTAGCCGCCATCGTCGACGAGTCGCTGGTTCCGCGCGTTGCCCAGGTACAACAGGGATCCGAGCCGCTGCGCGCGCTCATCGAAGTAGGCGGCCAGAGCCTGGGAGCAGAGTACGAAGCGGTTATCCGCGCGGCCGCTCCGCTGCCGCGGGCGGAGCGCGGCGTGGACCACTGGCTCATGTACACCGGAGGCACCACCGGCCAGCCTAAGGGCGTGCTGGTCACGCATGAGTGGCTGTTCGCGGTCGCCGGCGGTAACGGCTTCGGGCTCATCGGCGAGCCGGTGCCGAACTCGCTGGCAGAACTGCGCTCGGTGACGCAGCTGACCGAACGCGAGGATACGATCGTCTGCCTCCCGGCGCCGCCGCTCATGCACGCGACCGGCATGTACACCAGCCTTGGCGCACTGCTGGCCGGCGGTCGCGTGGTCTACCTGACCAGCCGGTCGTACGACGCAGACGAACTCGCCCGCACCGTCGCGGCGCAGCGCGTCGACACGGTCTCAATCGTGGGCGACGTGTTCGCCCTGCCACTGGCTGACGCACTGGACCGGGCGGCGCAAGACGGCCGACCGTACGACCTGTCCAGCCTTCGCCGGATGCTCAGCGTCGGCGTGACGTGGAGCGCCGACGTCAAACGTCGCCTGCTGGCGCACGGTGACTTCGTGTGCCGGGACGTGGTCGCGGCGTCGGAGGGCGGCCCGTTCGCAATCTGCGAGACCCGTCGCGGCGACGACGTGGTGACCTCGCGCTTCGTGCTGCTGCCAGGCGCCAGGGTGATCGACGAGTCTGGCCGCGACGTGGTGCCCGGCTCCGGCCAGGTGGGCGTGCTCGCCGCTCCCGCGGACGACGAGATCGGCTACCTCGGCGACGCAGCCAAGACCGCCCAGACGTTCCGCACTCTCGGCGGCCGACGCTGGGTCGCGCCAGGCGACCTCGCTTCGATCGAGACCGACGGCTCGATAACCTTCCGTGGTCGCGAGAGCAGGGTCATCAACACCGGCGGCGAGAAGGTGTTTGCCGAGGAGGTCGAGCAGGTGCTCATCGAGCACCCCGGCGTGCGTGACGCGCTCGTCGTGGGGCTGCCCGACCAGCGTTTCGGGCATCGGGTGGGCGCCGTGGTGGCGCCGGTCAGCAACGACGGCAGGCTGACGGCAGACGCGCTGGTCGGTTACGTTGCCAGCCGGCTGGCCGACTACAAGAAACCGCGCACGGTCGTGTTCGTGGACACGGTCCGGCGCAGCCCGTCCGGCAAAGCAGACCTCCGCTGGGCGGCCGAGGTTGTCGGTGGGCTTCAGCAAGGCACGTCGGCGGGGTCAGCGACCGCACCCGCCAGCTGACGGGCGCCTAATCAGGGCGGCTTCGATGTCGGCGGGCCCGTCAGCGGCGTCGTTACCTCCCGGCGCCGGGCGGCTTAGATTCCATCATTCGTGTGATGACCATACAATCTTGACCAGGCGGTCAGCCGTGTAGCATACCCGTGAAGCTGCCCGGCTGGGTTTGGGAGGAAGCGCTGGTTGACGTCGCGAGCGCATTGCGCGTTGAGCGCACGCCGGCGCCAGTGCGCGCACAAGTCCTGGACAATCTGCGCCAGGCGATTATCGAGCGGCAGTTCGCTCCCGGCCAGCGGCTGATCGAGCGCGAGCTGGTAGAGCTGACTGGGGTATCGCGCACCAGCGTCCGCGAGGCGCTGCGCGAGCTGGCGGCCGAGGGCCTGGTCACCGCGGTCCCAAACAAGGGCACGGTCGTCACGAGTGTGAGCGCCGAGGAGGCCAGGCAGCTCTACGAGGTCCGCTCGGCACTCGAGGCGCTGGCAGGCCGGCTCTTCGTGCAGCACGCTAGCCAGGCACAGCGCACGGCTCTGGTCAAGGCTCTACAGCGAATCGAGCGGCTCGCGGCCAAGGGCGCGCCGATACTCGCTGCCAAGGACAGCTTCTACGACGTGCTGTTCGAGGGCGGCGGCAACGACGCGCTGCGAAGCGTCGTGGCCGGATTGCACGCGCGGGTTAGCCTGCTGAGGTGGCTGTCCCTGTCGGTACCCGGCAGGCCGGTCGAGAGCCTGGCCGAGCTCCGTGACATTGTCGACGCGGTACTCGCGAACGACGCGGACGGCGCCGCTCGGGCGTGCAGCTGGCACGTGGAACAGGCGGGGCGCGTCGGCCTGCAGGCACTGGCCGAGCAGGACGGCAGGTAGCCCGCAGGCCGAGCGGCCAGGACGACAGGCCGGCTATCTCTCCCGCCTGATGGATGCACCCGGTAGGCAGTGCGATCAACGCAATTGTATGATGATCACACGGTTGTTGCTCCGCTGAGGGGTGGGCGCGGCGCTGCAGCGTCTCTGGGTGACAGCGGAAGGAGCGGGGCGATGGGCGATGGCCAGTCCGGGCGCCTGCAGCGCGGTCTAGCCTTACGGCGGGAAGTTCTTGGCGACCAGCACGTAGCCAACTCCCTGGCGGCGGCTACCGAGTTCACCCGGCCGATCCAGGAGTACATCACGGAGGCGTGCTGGGGAGATGTGTGGACTCGCCCGGGACTGGACCGGCGCACCCGCAGCCTGGTCACCCTGGCCATGCTGACCGCGCTCAATCGGATGGCCGAATTGGGCGTGCACGTTCGCGGTGCCCGGCGCAACGGCTGCACCGAACAGGAGATCCAGGAAGTCCTGCTGCAGACCGCTGCCTACTGCGGTGCTCCGGCCGCGCTTGAGGCGTTCCGGGTCGCCGAAAAGGTGCTGTCCGAGTTTCGGAGCGAGGTACCGGCGGCACACGACGACGCCAGGTGGACTGGCACGGTCGGCAAGTCGGAGTCGTCAGGCAGCACGGCGGCGTCGGCGTCGTCGCCGGGCGGTGTAGCCCCGGCAACTACCTGAGCGGATCGCCCTTGTGGCCAGGGCACTAGGCGTCACCGTTACCGCCAGCGATGATCGAAGAGAGCGACTGGCCGGCACAGGGAGCGGCGCGTGGCAAACCTCCGGGACGCTACGACCGAGGCCGGCTATGACCTGACACCCCTCCTGCAGCCACTGCATATCCGCGGTATGCGGTTGCGCAATCGGTTCGTCATGCCAGGCATGCAGCGCTACTGGTGCGTAGACGGGGCTCCAGACCACCGGTTACGCGAGTACTACTGCCGGCGTGTGCTGGGCGGCGCGTCGCTAGTGATATCCGAGTCGTGCGCGATCGATCACCCCAGCGCAACGAAGAACCCGACGTTCGCTCGAATATCGCCCGGTACGCGCGAGGCATGGCGAGCGTGCGTAGCGGCCGTGCACGGGGTAGGCGGCGCTATGTTCCTGCAGCTCTGGCACCAGGGCGCGGTCAATTACGGCGGCGATGCCGAGCGTAACCCGGACTTCGTCGCGCTCAGCCCGTCGGGGCTAGCTCATCCCGGCGAGCCGTTCGGCCGTGCCGCGACGGAAGCAGACCTGCAGAGCATCAAGCGGGCCTTCGTGCGGGGCGCACTGGACGCCGCCGAGATTGGCGCCGACGGCGTCGAACTGCACTGTGCGCACGGCTTCCTGCTCGATCAGTTCCTGTGGCCACTGACCAACCTGCGCACCGACCGTTACGGAGGGGCGTCGATCACCGATCGCGCGACCTTCGTCGCCGAGGTGGCCGCAGCGGTGCGCGCGGCGACCGGGCCCAACTTCGTCATCTCCGTCCGCATGTCGCAGTGGAAGGAGTCGGATTACGACGCCAGGATCGTCGAGCGACCGGCCGAGCTCGGCCAGCTCGTGCCATTGCTGCGGTCGGCGGGCGCGGACATCTTCCACGTGTCGACGCGACGGTTCTGGACACCCGAGTGGGAAGGATCGGACCTCGGCCTCGCTGGCTGGGTCAGGTCATTCACCGATGCCGCGGTGATCGCAGTCGGAAGTATCGGCCTCGACATCGACGTGATGGCCACGCTGACCGGACACGAAGCGCGGCCGACCGGCGCCCGCCGGATAGATGAGCTGGTCCGGCGGTTCGAGCGCG
>JASHSZ010000003.1 GCA_030040815.1 Streptosporangiaceae bacterium | reverse complement strand
CCGCGGCGATCGAGGCCGCCGACGCGGGTGCGCGGGTGCTTGCGCTCGATCGCGGATACGGCGGCGGCGCGTCCGCGCTGTCGGGCGGCGTCGTGTACGCCGGCGGCGGCACTCGCTACCAGCGCGCCGCCGGGGTGACCGACACGCCGGAGAACATGCTCCGGTACCTGCGGCAGGAGACGCGTGGCGTGGTGCGTGACGGCACGCTGCGGCGGTTCTGCGAGTCGAGCCCGGCGATGATCGACTGGCTGGAGGCGCACGGCGCGCAGTTTCACGGCACGCTGTGCCCGTACAAGACGTCCTACCCGACCGATGCGCACTACCTGTACTACTCCGGCAACGAGAAGGCGTGGCCGTATACCGAGCACGCTGATCCCGCGCCCCGCGGCCACCGGCAGGTTGCCAGGGGAATGTCCTCGGGCCACGACCTGGTGGCGGCCCTGCGGGCGACGGCGACGCGCAAGGGCATCGCGTTCCGGCCGCTCAGCCGCGTCTACTCGCTGATCAGCGAGGACGGCGCGGTACGTGGTGTCCGGTACCGTACCGTCGGCGTCGACGCCCCGGCGATCGGCACGCACCGCCGGCTGAGCGCCGTGGCCGGCAAGTTCGGCAACTGGGTCCCGGCGGTCGGCAAGCGGCTTAACGCGCGCACCGAGGCGATCTGGCAGGCCGCCGCGGCCGAGGCGGAGGACCGGGCCGGCGCCGTCGTCCTGTCCGCTGGCGGCTTCGTGTTCAACCGGGAAATGAAGAGGAAGTACGCCGGCGGATTCGCCGGCATCGTTCCGCTCGGCACCGTCGGCGACGACGGCACCGGTATCAACCTCGGCGTGGCTGTCGGGGGCAGCACCGACCACCTCGACCGGATGACGGCCTGGCGGTTCCTGTCACCGCCGTCGGCACTGCTCGAGGGCGTGGCGGTCGGACCGGACGGCCAGCGCATCGCCAACGAGGATCTGTACGGCGCCACTCACTCGCAGATCATGATCGACAAGCACGATGGCCGGGGATTCCTGATCGCCGACGCGGCGATCTGGCGGAAGGCACGCCGGCAGATCAGCTCGCAGACCCAGGCGTTCCAGAAGTTCCAGGCCGCGTACCTGTTCAGCGTCGGCCACCAGAAGGCCGGCACGCTGGGGGAGCTGGCCGCGCGCATCGGCGTGCCGGCCGAGGCGCTGGCAGCCACGATCGGTGCTTACAACGACGGCATCGGGACCGGCGAGGGAGATCCGGCGCATAAGGCCAGGGAGCTCTGCACGCCTATCCAGGTCGGGCCGTTCTACGCGATCGACATCTCGATCAAGAACTCGCGGGCGTTCCCGGCCCCCGGCCTCACGCTCGGCGGCCTGCGGGTCAGCGAGGAGACCGGCCAGGTCCTGACGGCCGACGACGCGCCGGTGCCCGGCCTGTACGCGGCCGGCCGGACCGCGATCGGGATCTGCTCGAACAGCTACGTCAGCGGCCTGTCGCTCGCCGACGGCGTTTTCTCCGGCCGGCGGGCCGGCGCGCACGCCGCCGCCTCCGCCCGCGCATCGTGACCGGGTACCGGGTGAGCCTGCGGGGCGGTCAGAGCAGTCCCGCGAGCAGGAACCGAATTCCGATCGCAACCTCCAGCACACCGAGCAGCCGGCGAATGAGGTGTTCAGGCAGATGCGACTGGAGCCGCGCGCCGAGGTACGAGCCGAGCAGGCCGCCGACACCCAGCGCGATGCCCGTAGGCCAGTTTGGCGCCACCGTACCGTGCGTGTGCGCGGCCAGAATCGTGAAGGTGACGACGCCGGCAACCGACGTCACGAGCGTGGACGCCAGTGCCGCCGGAGCTACGTCAGCCGCCCGGCGTCCAGCACCGATCAAGACGGGTGCGATTATCGACCCGCCGCCGATCCCGTAGATGCCACCCACGCATCCCACGGCCGAGGCGAGCAGCACAAGAACCGGCCAGGGCAGGCGAACGTAACGGCTTCTCCCTGAGTTGTGTGTCGGCTGCGTCAGTGCCAGCCAGGAGCCGAGCGGCAGCAGGACCGCCCCGACAACCAGGTCGAACAGGCGCGGCCCGGGCAGCAGCCTGACCCGGATGTAAGACCCTGCGACCACTCCGGGCAGCGTTCCCGCGATCAGGACCGCAGCCAGCCTCCCGCCCGTCTGGCCCTGCCGCCAGTAGCGGTACAAGGCACCCGGCGTGGCCACCACGTTAAAGAGCAGATTCGTCGGAGTCACCGCCGGACTCGGCGTCCCCAACACGCTCACCTGGAACGGCAGCAGCAGCACGGCTCCCGAGACACCCCCTGGTGCCGACACCGCTGAGATCACGAACGCCGCGGCGAGCGCTACCAGCTCAGTCCAGCCAGAACCCAGCACGGCGAGGACAGTAATGATCACCCAGGCTGGCAGTGCAGCTATGACAGGCTAATTGCCCCCAGCAAGCACGAGACGCCTGCTGTCACGCTCGCCCGAGGCCTGCCACCTGCTCAGGCCGAGAGCGGTCGTCAGTCGTGGTCGCGGACCCAGTGCGGCCGCCCGAAGAACCGGCCCAGCACGTCATGCATGCTGTTGCCGGAGTTCTGGAGCGCGTCCACGTGGTAGACCGGCGGACCGCTCGGCGCCGGAAGCTCTGCCGCCTGCGCCTCATCGAGGTCGGTGAACAGCTCTGCCCGGGTGATGCGCGTCACGTGGTCGGCGCCGATGAACCGGAGGCCGTGCTGGGTCGAGATCACGATCCCGTCGAAGACGTCGAGTTCGGGCACTTCGAGTACGTGCTCGAGGTGCCCAATGGTCGCCCCGGTGCTGGCGAGCACCGGCGAGTGCCGGACGGCTGCCTCGTATGAGACGACTTCGTCGTCTGGTTCCTGCGTCATGCTGCCGCCCGCCTTGACTATGGACCCGCGCCACCGCCAGGTCGCTTCGACGGAGGCTAGCACCGGGCACGCTGCTCAGGCTGCCGCCACCTCGACCCTGTTCCGTCCTTATAGGGTGGAAGGCCAGGAAGCGGACGGGAAGGCCTTGCAATCGTGACTGACGAACTGACCCTGGAGCGCGTGCTGGCGGCCGCGGCGCGGCTGGCCGGTGTCGCGCACCGGACGCCAGTGCTGACATCGGCGACGCTCGACCGGCGCTGCGGGGCGACGGTGCTGCTGAAGGCCGAGCTGTTCCAGCGAACCGGGTCGTTCAAGTTCCGCGGTGCCTACAACCGGCTCAGCGTGCTCGATCAGGCGCAGCGGGACGCGGGCGTGGTCGCCTTCTCCTCTGGCAACCACGGCGCCGCGGTCGCGCTGGCCGCGAAGCTGCTCGGCATCAGCGCCGTGGTGGTCGTTCCGGCAGACGGGTCGCGGGCCAAGCTCGCCGCGATCGAAGGCTACGGCGCGGAGCTGCGCCGCTACGACCCGGCCACCGAGACACGCGAGGACGTGGCCGCGGCGATTGCCGCTGACCGCGGGCTGACGCTCATCCGGCCGTTCGACGACTACGACGTGATGGCCGGGCAGGGCACCATCGGCGTCGAGTTGGCCGGGCAGGCACCTGACGTCGAGCTCGTGCTGGTTCCGGTTGGCGGCGGCGGGCTCGCTGCGGGGGTGTCAACCGCGATCGCCGGTCTGCTGCCGGGCGCATCGGTGATTGGCGTCGAGCCAGCCGCCGCGAGCGACACCGCCCAGTCGATGCGGGCCGGGCACCGCGTCACGATTCCGGAGCCGGACACGCGCGCCGACGGACTGCGGGCGACCGAGCCGGGAGAACTGACGTTCGCGGTGAACTCGCGCCAGCTCAAGGACGTCGTCACGGTGACCGAGGACGCGGTTGTCGAGGCGATGCGATTCTGCTTCGAGCGGCTGAAGATCGTGGTAGAGCCGAGCGGGGCGGTGCCGCTCGCCGCTTTGCTCTCCGGCGTCGTCGGGGCCGCTGGCCAGACGGCCGTCGTGCTGTCGGGCGGGAACATCGCCGCGGCCGACTTCGCCGCGATCGTCGCTGCCTGACTGCGCGCCCGCGAACCGGGCAACGCGACCCAGGCGTTCAGTCACTCTCGCGGCTGCCGCGCGCTCGCGGCGTACCGGCGTGAGCTGGCCGGGCTCGCTGCGTCACCGGATGACGAGCACGGCCTCGCCGCGCGGGATCAGCTCCCCAATCACCTTCGCGCCGGGCAGCTCGCCCGCAATCAGCAGCCCGCCCGACGTCTGCGCGTCCGCGAGCAGCAGCAGTTCGTCCTCGTCGACGGGACCCGGGTCGGTGTGCGGGCGCACCCAGTCGAGGTTGCGCTTGGAGCCGCCGGGCATGTATCCCGCCTGTGCGACCTCCCGCGCGCCCTCGATATACGGCACCGCCGCGTGATCGATAACCGCTGTGACGCCGCTGGCCCTGGCCAGCTTGAACAAGTGGCCGAGCAGGCCGAACCCGGTGACGTCCGTCGCGCACATGATCCCCGCGGCCAGTGCCTGCCGACTGGCGGTCGCGTTGAGCGTCGTCATTACCTCGATGGCGGCCTCGCTGACCTGACCGGTCGCCTTGTGCCAGGAGTTGAGCACGCCGATGCCGAGCGGCTTTGTCAGGCTCAGCGGCAGGCCGGGCTTGCCCGCGTCGATCCGCAGCAGCGCATCCGGGTTGGCGATACCGGTGACCGCCATGCCGTACTTCGGCTCGGGGTCGTCGATGCTGTGGCCGCCGGCGACGTGGCAGCTGGCCGCGCGACCCACGTCCAGACCGCCGCGCAGCACCTCCCTTGCCAGGTCGGCGGGCAGCGTGTCCCTCGGCCAGCCGAGCAGGTTCACGGCAACGAGCGGCTCGCCGCCCATCGCGTAGATGTCGGACAGTGCGTTGGTGGCGGCGATCCGCCCGAACGTGTAGGCGTCGTCCACCACCGGGGTGAAGAAATCGGCCGTCACTACGATCGCCATGGTTGGGCTCACCCGCACGACGGCGCCGTCGTCACCGTGCTCGACGCCCACGAGCAGGTCGGTAGCTGGCCCGTCCGGCAGCAGGTCGCGCACCGTTTCCTCGAGCTCGCCTGGGGGAATCTTGCACGCGCAGCCGCCGCCGTGCGCGTACTGAGTGAGCCGGAAATCCGCGGGGTTGGTCACACGGCTCAATCTAACGCGCCGCCATAAGCGCGCCTGACCGCAGCGCGCGCCGCGCGCCGGGCCAGTGATCACCGCCGCTTCGGCTGCCGGGTAACGTCTGGCCCGGAGGCGTGCGGGTGCCTGGTGGCCCCCCCGGTCTTCAAAACCGGTGGGCGGCGCTCCGCGTCGCCGGCGGGTTCGATTCCCGTCCGCCTCCGCTGACCTGCGTGAACACGCTGCAGCGGCTGGCGGATGCGCTCCCGATGATCCGGTGAAACATGATCATCTCCGTTGTGATGACTCACTGGTGACTAGAGGTGGGACGAGCGCGGCGATCGCCGATGCCGCAGCCTCGTTCGGGCCGCA
>JASHSZ010000020.1 GCA_030040815.1 Streptosporangiaceae bacterium | reverse complement strand
TGATCTCGCCAAGCTGGAGACCTTTCCGGCGCTGGTAGGGCTCGCAGACCGTGGGGTCCTAGACGTCCCAGTCGTCGGCGTCGCGAAGTCTGGCTGGGGACTGGAGCAGTTCCGGGATTATGCGAAAGCCTCACTGCAACTCAACAAGATGAACCCGGACAGTCCGGCTGCCGCCAGGATGCTGGGACTGCTCCGGTATGTCGACGGTGACCTCGGCGACGACAGCACCTACCAGGCGATGTCAGATGCCATCGGACCAGGCAGGAATGTGCTGTTTTACCTGGAAGTGCCACCGCCGCTGTTCGGGCGCATCGCCGAGGGAATATCGCGTGCAGGCCGCGCGGAGAACGCGCGGGTGATGGTGGAAAAGCCGTTCGGCACCGACCTCGCGAGCGCGCAGCAACTGAACGAGACAATGCACCGGTACTTCGCCGAGGATGACATCTACCGCGTGGATCACTGGCTGGGTCTGGATCCCGTGGAGAACATGCTGTTCGTCCGGCTCGCCAACTCGATCTTCGAGCCGCTACTGGACCGCACCCACGTCGCGAGCATCCAGCTCACGATGGGCGAGGCATTCGACGTCTCGGATCGAGGTCGGTTCTACGACAAGACCGGCGCAATCCGCGATGTCGTGCAGAATCACATGCTGCAGGTCCTCGCCTCGGTGCTGGCCGAGCCGCCCGATGCAAAGGGTATGCACGCCTGGCGCACCCACAAGTCCGGCCTGATCGGCGCGCTCGAGCCGCTCACTCCTGAGCACGTCGTACGGGGACAGTACGACGGATACCTCGACGTGGACGGGGTGGCTCCCGGCTCTACAACGGAGACCTTCGTCGCCGTCCGGCTCGCTGCCGACACCTGGCGGTGGGCTGACGTGCCGATCCTCATCCGGGCTGGCAAGTGCATGCCGGTAACTGCCACCGAGGTCGCGATCAGGTTCCGGCCACCGCCCAGGGACGTCTTCGAGATCGCGCCCCAGCAGGTGTCCAACACGCTGCGGTTCCGCATCTATCCCGAGGCGCAGGTCGTGCTGAGCCTGGTCGGCAAGCAGCCTGGGGCCGGCTTCCGGCCGCAGCCAGCGGAACTGGCCTTCGAGTCCCAGCCTGGCGGCGACATGCGGCCGTATGACCGGCTGATCGGCGCTGCGCTGTCCGGCGAGCGCTGGCTCTTCGCCAATCAGGACACCGTCGAGGCGGCCTGGCGAGTGGTCGACCCTGTGCTCGGCGACGTGGTGCCTGTACACCACTACCCCCGGGGCAGCTGGGGACCCAAGGAAGCAGACGCGCTACTGCCGGACGGCGACACCTGGCACGATCCGCCGGGCTGATTGCATCAGTCGGTCAGTCGCTCACTTCCGCGGCCACGGCACCAGGCTCGCGCTCGCCGCCTAAGCCAAGCCGCCTCGTCCGCTCCACGGCGTAGGTAATGGCGTCAGCCGACCTGGCCATGGACATGCCCGCCGCCACCAGGCCGGTCAGCATGATGACGGTGCCTGCCAGGACCAGGCCGAGCGCGGCCCGCCCGAAGTCCTCCGAGTGCTGGACCACGGCGACCGCGATAACGATGATGCTCAGCCCTAGCATGCCGATCGCGACGTAGATCAGCAGGATGGCGTTGCGGACCAGGTGATGTCTGCGGAGCATCATGGGGAGCTGAGCCTCGATCTCGGCCAGCCGCTCCTGGCCTATGACTGAGATGTCACCGACTAGCTCGCCCTCCGGCCCGCTTCGGATCTCAATCCGCTCGCGGGTCATGTCACGCATGCGGTCGTTGACAGCGCTGTAGACCGTGAGCAGCCCGTTGGTCAGCAGGCTACCGGTAGTCAGCAGCACAACGGGCGCAACCATGGCCGAGATCGCGTCGACAGCGGTAAGAGTCACCTACTGGTCCTGACTGGATTGGCGTGCGGCCCTGACCCGCTCCTACCCGGACAACGACCTGAGGTCACGACCTGGGCCCAGCCACGCTAATCACCCGCAGCGGGTGACGCTTACCGACCCCGAGGCGGGGAGAGAAAGCTCAGCTACGCCGTCGCGGGTGCGGCGCGCCTAGGGGGTGCAGTTGCGCGAGGACCTGGCCAGGTGGGAGTTCGCGTTCGTCACGGTCAACCACTTCTTCTTCGTTCCGGTCACCATTGGGCTGGCGTTCCTGACCGCGCTGCTGCACACGGCCTGGTACCGCCATAACAGCCCGGAATACCTGCGGCTCACCAGGTTCTTCGGCACCCTGCTGGTGATCAACGTGGCGATCGGCGTGGTCACCGGGATTGTGCAGGAGTTCCAGTTCGGCATGAACTGGTCGGCGTATTCCAAGCTGGTTGGCAACGTGTTCGGCGCGCCGCTGGCCATGGAAGGGCTGGCCGCGTTCTTCCTCGAGTCCACGTTCCTGGGGCTGTGGTTGTTCGGCTGGGACAAGCTGCCCAGGCGGGTGCACCTCGCGACGATCTGGCTGGTGGCGCTCGGCACCGTGCTGTCCGCGATGTTCATCATGGCCGCTAACTCGTGGATGCAGCACCCGGTGGGCTATGTCATGGTGCACGGCAGCCCGCAGCTCAACGACGTCTGGGCACTGTTCACCAACCCGGTGTTCTTGTGGGGCTACGCGAAGGTGGTGCTGGCGGCCATCGTGACCGGCGCCGCGGTGATGCTAGCGGTGTCGGCGTGGCAGCTGCGGCGCCGCGGCGAGCACGCTGTGTTCGGCCGCTCGATGCGGCTGTCGCTGATCGTGCTCGTGCCGGCGATCCTGCTGGCGATGCTCGTGGGAGACGAGCTCGGTGTCATCGAGGCGCGCTACCAGCCGATGAAGATTGCCGCGGCGGAGGCGCAGTGGACGACGTGCCAGCCGTGCTCGTTCTCGCTGTTCCAGATCGGCGGCGGAAGTAACGACCAAAGCCCCACGGAGATCATCGCGATCCCCCACCTGCTGTCGCTGCTGGCCACGAACCACTGGAACGGCAAAGTGATCGGGATGAACACGCTGCAGCACCAGTACGTGGCCAAGTACGGTCCCGGGTATTACGTCCCGAACGTGTTCATCCAGTACTGGGGCATGCGGGTGATGGCCTACCTGGCCATGATCGTCGTCCTGGTTGGCCTGTGGGGTTTCTGGCTCGGGTGGCGCAGGAAACTAGACACCTCAAGGCGCTTCCTGTGGGTGGCGACCTGGCTGGTGGTGCTGCCGTTCCTGATGAACACCGCGGGCT
>JASHSZ010000175.1 GCA_030040815.1 Streptosporangiaceae bacterium | reverse complement strand
GGGCGCCGGCCGTACGGGCGGCGAATCAATTTCAGCGGACTGACGGTTGACCGGTATGCTTCGTAAGCTGCCAGGGCGCGCCAGCGCCTGGCCGCGATGGTGGGCGTAGCTCAGCTGGTTAGAGCGCCAGGTTGTGGTCCTGGATGTCGTGGGTTCGAATCCCATCGCTCACCCCGAAGAAACCGCAGGTCAGCGCTTTGCCTGCGGGCCTGGGTTCGGTCACCTGGTGTTCGTGTCCGATTGCCGGACCTGGCTGACGCCGTACCGAAGTGGCGACCTACCCTGGTGCCGTGAGCCGATACACCGTTCACCTCGAGGCTCGCGAGGAAGCTACCGACGAGGCGATCACCGCCCTCATGGCGGCGATCGAGGAGCACGGCGGTGTCGTGGCCGGCGGACCCGGTTTCCGGACCTGGTCCGTGACCCTCGCTGTCGAGGCCGATACCCCGATGGCGGCCGTCAGCACGGGTGCGGACGCCGTCACGGCGGCTGCCTCGAAGTCAGGGCTCGGCGTCCGCGAGTTCGTCCTCTGTGAGGCCGCGCTGCTGGAGCGTGATCTGGCGCGCTACCCGCGCAGATAAGCCTCACCGGTGTCAGGCACTGTTAGCGCGGCGTGATTGATTACCACGTGCACCTGTGAGGCCACGCGGCTCTCGGCCTTTCTACGAGCAGGTCATCAGCGCTGTGGGCGGCGGCCTCGAACTGGTCCGCGGTCCCGATGAGACGCTTCCCCCCGGACGTGCGGGACACGGGTGCGCTCAGTCAGCATCTGCTGGCAAGCCCCGCGAGGGCCGTCACGATGCTCGGCTGGCGGGACACCGCCGGTGGAGACATCCTGCGCCGGGTTGTCACCTGGCAGCTCGCCCACCCGCTGGGCGAACCAGACCACGACCTCTCAGCCGACGACACCGCCCGTGCCAGCGCCGGATAGGACACGGCTCAGGCCGCTGCGGTCCACGCCCCGGCGGGCTACAGCCTGGCGTGCAGAAGGTCCCCGATATCAGGGTTCTTAAGAAAGAATCCGCGGACGGTCCGTGGGTCTAGCCGACCCCGACGCGGATACTCCAGCGACAGGCCAGCGACCTGGCCGTCACGGTTGAGGACCATCCGCCCGATCGCCGTGCCGTCACCGAAGGTCAGCGGGACAAGCACGAGGGTGTAGTCGCCAGACCGCCGCGTGGCGAGGGCACCGATACCCTCGAATCTGCCGGCCGAGCCAGCCACGTTGGTCCACCCTCGCGCGATCCGTTCCGGGTCCGCGCGCCCGCGCAAGATCAGGTCGAACTCGCCGTGTGCGTTATCCCAGCGACCCTCAGCGAGGTCACCGAATAGCCGCTGTGCCCGGTCCTCGACATCGGGCGGCACGTCGTCGGTCATGGACGTGTCCTTCTCTAGCCGACCGTCTGATACCTCGGGTCGGCGTGCGGCCCGAAAGCACCGCGTGCGGTCAGCTTATCGGCGAGTCTGGCTGCGCGACCAGACCGCGAGCGGCTGAGACTGGCAAGGGAACTGCCTGGTTACCGGGTCGGCGTACCCTGAAAACGCCGCAGCCGCAGGCTGCTCGACACGACGAACACCGAGCTGAAGGCCATGGCCGCACCGGAGATGAGGGGGTTGAGCAAGCCGATCGCCGCCAGCGGCAGCGCGGCGACGTTGTACGCGAATGCCCAGAACAGGTTTGTCCTGATGGTGCGAAGCGTGCGCCGGGACAGCGCCACTGCGGCTGGCACGGCCCGCAGGTCGCCCCGGACCAGGGTCAGGTCGGATGCCTCGATTGCCACGTCAGTGCCGGTGCCCATGGCCATGCCGAGGTCGGACTGCGCGAGTGCCGCCGCGTCGTTCACGCCGTCGCCCACCATGGCCACCACTCGTCCGGCGGCCTGGAGCTGCCTGATCGCTGCCACCTTCCCGGCGGGCGGCACCTCGGCGATCACGTCGTGGATGCCGACCTGCGCCGCCACCGCGGCGGCGGCGCGCGCGTTGTCGCCGGTGAGCAGCACCGGCTTCAGGCCCAGGCGGCGTAGCTCGGCTATCGCGGCGGCCGAGGTCGGCTTGACGGTATCGGCGATGACCAGGACCCCGCGGACCCGACCGTCCCACCCGGCATAGATGGTCGTCTGACCGGCCGACTCGGCGTCCACTGCCCGGTCGACGAGGACCGCCGGGACTGGCAGCGCCAGCTGCCGCTCGACCCAGGAGCGCCGACCCGCGACCACCGCGTGCCCGTCGGCTTCGCCGGAGACGCCCAGTCCCGGATGGCTGGCGAACCCGGTCACCGCGGGCAGGCTGGCGCGCAGTCGGCTCACCGCGCCGCGGGCAATCGCCGCGCCAACCGGGTGCTCGGAGGCGTCCTCCACCGCGCCGACGAGCCGCAGCAGTTCGTCTGCGTCCTCGCCAGGCACGGGCACCACAGCGACCAGGCTCATCTGGCCGGTGGTCACCGTGCCGGTCTTGTCGAGCACTACGGTGTCGATCTTGCGGGTGGACTCCAGCGTCTCCGGGCCCCTGATCAGGATCCCGAGCTGGGCTCCCCGGCCGGTGCCGACGAGCAGCGCCGTGGGCGTAGCCAGCCCCAGCGCGCAGGGGCAGGCGATGATCAGCACGGCCACCGCAGCCGTGAACGCGGCCACCGCCGGCTGGCCGAGCGCGAGCCAGGTGATCAGCGTCAGGACAGAGATACCTATCACCACGGGAACAAAGACCGACGAGACTCGGTCGACGAGCCGCTGGACAGGTGCCTTCCTGTGCTGTGCCTCGGCCACCAGCCTGGCGAGCTGGGCCAGCTGGGTGTCGGACCCGACCTGCGTCGCGCGGACGATCAGCCGGCCACTGGCGTTGACGGTCGCGCCGGTGACCTGGTCGCCAACCGTAACCTCCACCGGGACTGGCTCGCCCGTCAGCATGGAGGTGTCCACCGCGGAGTAGCCATCCTCGACCACGCCGTCGGCCGCGATCTTCTCGCCCGGCCGGACCACGAACCGATCCCCGACACGCAGCTGCTCGACCGCGACCCGGACCGCCGCGCCGTCCCTGAGCACGGTGACGTCCTTCGCTCCCATCGATGCCAGCGCGGCGAGCGCAGCCCCGGAGCGCCGCCTGGCGCGGTTCTCGAGATACCGGCCAGTCAGCACGAGCACCGTCACCCCCGCGGCCACATCCAGGTAGGTGGAGTTCGCGGTGGCGTCCCTGGCAAAGAGCACGAAACCGGTGCGCAGGCCGGGCGTCGCGGCTGAGCCGAGGAACAACGCGTAGAGGGACCACAGGTACGCGGCAGTAACGCCAACGGAGATCAGCGTGTCCATCGTTGCCGCGCGGTGCCGGAGGTTATTCCACGCCGCTCGGTGGAACGGCCACGCGCCCCAGATCAGCACAGGCGTTGCCAGCGCCAGCGAGACCCACTGGTAGTAGCGGAACTGCAGCGCGGGCACGAACGCCAGCACCACCACGGGCAGCGTCAGCACCGCGGACGTCGTCAGCCGCAGCAGCGAGCCCGCCTCATCCTTGCCGTCGGCGGAGGCCGGAGGCCGGTCGGGCTGCTGCGGCACGAGCAGAGCTGCCGAGTAGCCGGCCTGCTCGACGACCGTGACCAGCTCGTCCGGGCTCATGTGGTCGGGGTAGGTCACGCGCGCCCTCTCGGTGGCAAAGTTGACCGTCGCCGTGACCCCGTCGAGCCTGGTCAGCTTCTTCTCGATGCGGGCAGCGCAGGACGCGCACGTCATCCCGCCGATCGACAGTTCCACGCTGTGCTCGGCAGCCGGCTCCGCGGCGACCGGAAGATTACCGGTCTGCGGCACCACTGGAACGGACATCTCAGGCCGAGCCCAGCCGGTACCCGCCGGCCGCGTCGAGCGCAGCACTCACCGCATCCGCCGCCAGCGGCGCGGCACTGGCCACTGTGACACTCGACTCACCACCGGGAACAAGCTCGACCGTCACTTCCGCGACACCCGGAAGCCTGGCCAGCTCCTCGCTGATCGCGCGCACGCAGTGCTCGCACGTCATCCCGGTCACCGCGTAGGTCGTGGCGGACATGTCAGCTCCTTTGCTGCCGATCACCGTGGTCAGGACCGCACCAGGCGGGCGATCGCCGCGGAGGCTTCGCGAACCTTGACCTCGGCGCTGTCGCCGCCCTCGGCGACAGCCTGCGCGACGCAGTGACCGAGGTGCTGATCGAGCAGGCCGAGGGCGACCGACTGCAGTGCCCGGTTCACCGCTGAGACCTGGGTGAGGATGTCGATGCAGTACTTGTCCTCCTCGACCATCCGCTGCAGGCCGCGGACCTGGCCCTCGATCAGGCGCAGCCGCTTCACGTAGTCGTCTTTGTCCTGGCTGTAACCGTGCACCCCGTCCTCCAGCCGCGTCGATTACCTGCCTTGTTCCTAACACAATACCATACCCCCGCAGGGTATTAGCCCGGATCACTGGGCGCATGTCCCTACAGCAGGTCGGGCCGCTGCCAGTCTTCACCGAGCACGTGCTCGGCGAGGAATGCCAGCACCGTCTCGTACCAGACCCGGACGTCGCCGGGCTTGAGCACCCAGTGGTTCTCGTCCGGGAAGTACAGGAACCGGGCCTCGACAGACCGGAATACCAGGTTCCACCACAGCCGCAACGCCTCACCGATCGGCACTCGGTAGTCCCGGTCGCCGTGGATGATCAGCATGGGTGTGACGATCTTGTCCGCGTGCAGATGCGGAGAGCTGGCCAGGTAGCGCTCCGGCTGGGTGGCCGGGTCGCCAAAAAGCCTGCGCCAGAACGGCGGTCCGTCGGTCGTGCCGAACATCTGGTCCAGGGCCCAGAGCCCGGCGTGGCTCACGATCGCCTGGAAGCGGTCAGTGTGCCCAGCGATCCAGTTGGCCATGTAGCCGCCGTACGAACCGCCCATCATCGCCGTCCGCTCGGCGTCGATGTCGGGCCGCTCAACGGCCGCGTCGGTGATGGCCATGACATCGGTATACGGATTGCCGCCCCAGTGGTCCCAGCCGCGGGCGATCATGTGCTGGCCGTAGCCGGTCGACAGCGCCGGATCGGGCAGCAGGACGGCGTAGCCGCGCGCGGCCATCAGCCACGGGTTCCACCGCCAGGACCAAGAGTTCCAGCTCGAAACCGGACCGCCGTGCACCCACAGCAGCAGCGGAGCAGGCTTGTCGGCACTGGCTCCCTCCGGCAGCACCAGCCAGCCCCGGATCCGGGTGCCGTCCGCCACGGTCGTTGCCACTTCTGTCACGGTTCCCGGCAGCGAGAGCTCGCCGCCGGGACTGGGCAGCGTCTCTGGGTTGCCCAGTCCCACCGCGAGAGAAATCCGTACGGGCGTGGGCGGCGCGTCAATGGCGGAACGAAGCGCGTACAGGTAGCTGCCGTCGGCAGCGACGCAGAGATTGACGTACGCCGCGTCGGCGATCGCAGACGCGGGCTCGCTGTCGAACACGGGGAACCGGAAGATGGGACGGCGGCCATTCTCGTCCGCTGTGATGTACACAGAACGCATGTCGGGCGCCCAGACCGCTTCGGCGGGCCGTCGGTCGAAACCAGGCAGCAGATCACGGTAACCGGCCGGACCCGCGGCGGCGTCTGGTGCGGCGGCGAGCGTGGTAAGCACCAGGGTGGCGTCGCCTGGCCGATCGTAGCTGTCGTGCTCCTCGCGGATCGCCAGCACGAGCTTTCCGTCGGGCGAGATCCGGGGGTTGCTGAAGTCGATGCCGGGCTCGCCGAGCAGGGTCCGGCGCGCGCCGGTGCCGACGTCGATGACCACGACCTCGTTCCGGAACTGGCCGGCTTCCTCCGTGACGCGCCACCCGGTCACGACCGCTGTGCCGTCCGGAGTTAGCTCGAACTCCTGCTCGTCCAGCGCCCGGCCGGGATCGGGCGTGAGATCTCGCGACTCGTGGCCAGAGTCGGCGGCGTCGCCGTCAACGAACAGGCGGACAGACTCCGGACCCAGGTCGTGGTCCCAGAACCGCAGCCTGCCGCCCGGCTCGTGCAGGATCGCGCTCACGCCGGCGTCGGCCCGGGCCTTCCGGCGGGTGGCGTCTTCCTCGGCGTCCTTGGCGCCAGGGAACACGGCGGTGGCGTAGCCGAAAGCCCGCGCGGCGGTCGCCGTCGCCAGCCCGGTGACTCCCCCGCCTGGCGCGGCGATCCGTCTTGCCTCGCCGCCGACGGGCAGTAGCCAGACAGCCGGCTTGTCCTTGCTCGCCTCGGCGTCTTTCTTGCCTGCCTCGGGGTCCGGACGCTTCGACGCGAACAGCAGCGACCCGTCGGGCAAGAACGCCGGGCTCGCCTCACCCTCGGCGCTGCGGGTGAGCCGGACGCACTCGCGGTCGCCCGTCGTGTCGATCCGCCAGATGCTGGACAGGTGCTTGGGCGGTTCGCCGCCCACGGTCTGCACGACCGCTGCCAGCCAGGACCCGTCGGGCGCCAGCCGCAGCGCCGTCACCTTCGGGATGTCCACGTACTCGCGCAAGTCACCCAGCATCATCGCGTCATCGCCTTCTTTTGCCCCGGAGTCGGTATGAAGTTCCTGAAGCCGTCCTATCGGACGCCAGCCGCCGCGGACAAGTCGTCGCACCGCCACGTATCCGAGACCGGCTACTCTGGCGGCAGAATCCAGGTCACTGCAGGAGGTCCTGGCCCTGTCCGAGTACGCCCCCGAGGATGAAGCCCGTGAGTTCGCGACGGCGTTCCGCGGTTTTCTGGACTGGGTTCACGCGACGGTCGCCCACGAGCGCAACGAGGTTTCCGCGCTGGTGCGCGACTTCCTCGGACCCGACGGCGCCCGCCATTCGGTCGTCACGCGTCGACTGCCGGCGTTTGAGCACGTCAACCTCCAGACCGCGGTCGACGCCTGGTCGACGCGGCCGGGACGGACCGCGGAGGTCCAGGGCATCGCGATGCCGCCGCACTATGGGGATCTGTCGCTGCAGCAACTGGTCGCCGGTGAGGGCATGCCGCCGCTGCGGCTGACGGCGCCCGCGCTGGCCGACCTGCCGAACGGACCCGCCTCGACGTTGGGCTGCCTGCGGCTGGCGTTGCTGCTCGTCGCCGACGGCGACGGCCGCTACGTGGTGATGATCCAGGGGCCTAGCGAGCACAACCAGGGCCTCCAGATCGAGGTGGCCGGCCTGCCGGTGGACGCGGCGCAGCGCCTGCTCGCCGAGCTGGACCGGCTGCGCGCCGACCTCAACGTCTATCGCGGCCATCTGCTCGACGTGTCGCTGAGTCCGGGGGGCCACCTCAACCTCGCCTTCACCGACCCGCCGGGCATCGGCCGTGACGATGTCGTGCTGCCCGCAAGCGTGCTCGGCCGGGTTGAGCGTCATGCGCTGGGAGTTGCCGCCCACCGGGCGGCGCTGCTTGGTGTGGGTCAGCACCTCAAGCGCGGGCTGCTGCTGTACGGCCCGCCGGGCACCGGCAAGACGCACACGACCCGCTACCTGCTGGGCCAGATGACCGACTACACGCGGCTTGTACTGACTGGCCGGACGCTGGT
>JASHSZ010000174.1 GCA_030040815.1 Streptosporangiaceae bacterium | reverse complement strand
GACGCGGCGACGCCTCAGGGTCCACAATGCAGACCGCTCGTACCTCCTCCACGTCCCGCCCGCCTACAACGGCGTGCGCCCGCTGCCGGTCGTCGTGACCTTCCACGGGTTCGGTGCCACTGCCCGAGCTCAACTCGCCTTGTCGGGCTTCGCGGCGGTTGCGGACCGCTACGGCTTCGTGGTCGTGGCGCCTGAGTCACGCGGCCCCGGCTGGGACTTCCGCACGCCTCCAAGCCGGCCCGGCTCCGACGCCGCCTTCGTGATCACGCTGCTGGCGGACCTGCGGTCGGTTGCCTGCGTCGATCCGCAGCGGTGCTACGCGACGGGCATCTCCAACGGCGCGGCCGTCGTATTCGCCCTGGCCTGTGCCAACGTCGGCGGCTTCGCCGCCTTCGGCGCAGTCGCGGGCGCCTTTTATTCGCCGCTGTGCCACCGGGCGCCGCCCCAGCCGCTCGTCTACTTCCACGGCACTGCCGACCCGCTCGTCCCCATCGGCGGCGGGAAGGTCTTCGGCGTGCCCGTTGCTCCCGCCGGCCAGACGATGGCACAGTGGGCCGCCCACAACGGCTGCGGAGCTGAACCGCGCCGGTCGGTGATCGCCTCGGATGTGACGCTGCTCGCCTTTCACGGTGGCCGGGACGGCGCAGACGTGCATTACTACGTCATCACGGGCGGCGGTCACTGCTGGCCCGGCGCGCCACCAGGGATCGGACGGGTCACCGACCGGTTCCTCGGACATACCACCGGGAGCATCAGCGCGAGCCAGCTCATGTGGGACTTCTTCGCCCACCGGCGTCGCTGAGCCTGAGCGTGACAAGTGTCATGGCTAGGTCGTGACGAGGTGTTCACGTACTTGTCCGAGGCTACCGGCACACTAGAGACATGACGCGAACCGCGACGTTCGGCACCGGCAGGTCTGTCGACGGGATGGGACCTCTGGCCGTCGAGCTGACCGGCGTGCACAAGAGCTTCGGCCCGGTGCACGCCGTCGACGGCGTGGACCTGAACCTAAGCTCCGGCGAGATTGTGGCCATCCTCGGTCCCAACGGCGCCGGCAAGACCTCGACGATCGACATCATCCTCGGCCTGTCGCGTCCGGACGCGGGCCGGACGCAGGTATTCGGGATGCACCCGCGGCAGGCGATCAGCCGCGGCCTGGTGTCCGCGGTCATGCAGACCGGTGGGCTGCTCCGGGACCTGACGGTCTTCGAGACCGCCGAGTACACGGCCAGCCTGTTCGCCGGCAGCCAGAACCCGCAGGAAGTGCTGCGCACGGCCGGCATCGCTGACATCGCCGACCGGCGGGTGGGGAAGTGCTCGGGCGGCGAGCAGCAGCGGCTGCGGTTCGCGCTGGCACTGCTGCCGAATCCCGACCTGCTGGTCCTGGACGAGCCGACGACCGGAATGGATGTCGAGGGCCGGCGGGGCTTCTGGGCAGCGATCCGCAAGGACGCCGAGAACGGCCGGACCGTGTTGTTCGCGACCCACTACCTCGAGGAAGCCGACGCGTACTCGGACCGGATCGTGCTGCTGCGACACGGCAAGGTGGTGGCCGATGGCACGTCGTCGCAGATCAAGGCGATGACAGCGGGCCGGACCGTGCGGGCCACGCTGCCGGGTGCGAGCGAGGAAGCGCTTGCGAATGTGCCCGGCGCGGACACCGTGGAGGTGCGCGGCGAGACCGTGCTTGTGCACTCCAGCGACAGCGACGCGACCGCCCGCTACCTGCTGACGGAGACCGCCGCGAGGGACCTCGAAATCACCGCGCGCGGCATCGAGGACGCGTTCATCGCGCTGACCGGCGATGACTCCCAGCCTGCTGCCCCTACGACCCCATGGACCGTCCGATGAGCACCCCGAGTATCGCCTCCGACGTCGCTACCCGCCGCGCGCCCGCCCTCGGCGGCTTCAACCTCACCGTGCTCAAGCTGGAGGTACGGCGGCTGACCCGCAATCCGCGCACGATCATCATTGCGGTCGTCGCGCCTGTGCTGCTCTTTCTGATCTTCGGGCTGAACCGGGGCTACGACGCCATCAGGGAAGGGCACGGCAACCTGTCGGCCTTCGTCCTGGTCAGCCTGGCGTTGTACGGCGCGGTGCTCGCGACCACGTTCGGCGGGGCCCTGGTGTCGATGGAGCGGGCCCAGGGCTGGAGCAGGCAGCTCAGGCTGACGCCCCTCACGCCGGTCGCCTACATCGCGATCAAGGTGGCCACCGCGCTCGTGCTCGGTGCGACGTCGGTGGCGGCCGTGTACATCGTCGGCGCGGTCACGCACAAGGCGTCTATGTCGGTGGGCCTCTGGATAGCGACCGGGTTCTCAGTGTGGATTGGCTCGCTGTTGTTCGCGGCGTTCGGCCTGTTCATCGGGTACCTGCTGCCGGCCGAGAATGTCATGCAGCTCATCGGGCTGATCCTGGCCCTGCTGTCGTTCGCGGGCGGGCTGTTCATTCCGGTCAGTCAGTTCGCCGTGGCGGTCCAGGACGTGGCCAAGTGGACACCGCTGTACGGGCTCAACCAGCTCGTGCACACGCCACTGCTCGGCAACGGCGTGGACTGGACCTGGGTGGTCAACGTGCTCGGGTGGCTGATCATCTTCTCAGTCGGCGCCATGTGGCGGTTCCGCAAGGACACCGCAAGGGCCTGAGCCCCGTCGACGGCGCGCCTGCCCACGGGGGCCAGGCGCGTCGACCCCGTTCCCCCCTGGGTAAGATCGCCGAACGCTGGCCCGCCTAGGGAGGGTGATCATGAAGCTGGACAACGAGTTCACCGTCGGAGTGCCCATTGGGCAGGCGTGGGGCGTGCTCACCGACCTGGAGCTCATCGCGCCGTGCATGCCCGGCGCTCAGCTGACCGGCGTGACCGACGGTGTCTACACCGGCAAGGTCAAGATCAAGGTCGGCCCGGTAACCGCCGAGTACGCGGGCACCGCGCGGTTCACCGAGAGGGACGAGGAGGCCCACCGGGCCGTGATCGAGGCTCGCGGGCGCGACTCGCGCGGCAACGGCAACGCGTCGGCAGTCATCTCCGC
>JASHSZ010000173.1 GCA_030040815.1 Streptosporangiaceae bacterium | reverse complement strand
CCAGCGGCAGCCTAGTCGTCCGCCGTCGTCGCCTCGGTCCACAGGTTGAGCTCGGCTCGGTCCGCCTGAACCTTCCGCCACACCGCAAAGGCACTGATTCCCAGCAAGATCACTATGAGCAGTTTCTTCACCACGGCTCGTAAATCCCTCCGGCTCCAGCTTCCGCAAGAGGCCTCGCCCTACAGGCCGGAGCCCCTTCAGATCACTGAACTCTAGCAAGCTGACTGCTAGCGCGGTCTGCGCACACGACTCTCGTCCCAGACAGGTGCGGACGATTCATACACCTCGCCGTCGGCACCGAATATCAGGAACCGGTCAAATGACTTGGCAAACCAGCGGTCGTGGGTGACGGCCAGGACAGTACCAGCATAGGAGCCCAGGCCCTCCTGCAGGGCCTCGGCACTGGCCAGGTCGAGGTTGTCGGTCGGCTCGTCGAGGAGTAGCAGCGTCGAGCCGGCGAGTTCCAGCAGCAGAATCTGCAGCCGGGCCTGCTGGCCTCCAGAGAGTGTCTCGAATGACTGCCGGGCACACACCGTCAGCTCGTAGCGGGCCAGCGCCGACATCGCCTCGTTGATCAGCAGCGCGTGCTCGGCCATGAGGATCTCTGCTGGCGTGCGTCCAGCCAGATCCGGGCGCACGTGCGTCTGCGCGAAGAAGCCCGCGGACACCCGCGCCCCAAGCCGCGCGACGCCCTGGTAGCCCATCGGGTCGCCTGCTAGCAGCCGCAGGAAGTGCGATTTCCCCGATCCGTTGGAGCCGAGGATCGCGACTCGCTCGCCGTACCAGACCTCGAGGTCGAACGGCAGCATCAGGCCGGTGAGCTCGAGTTGCTCGCAGATGACCGCGCGCTTGCCGGTGCGGCTGCCGCGCAGCCGGATCCGCACGTTCTGCTCGCGCGGCGCTAGCTCGGGCGGCCCAGCTTCCTCGAATCTGCGCAGCCTGGTCACCGCAGCCTGGTACCGCGATGCCATGTCGGCGTTGTAGGACGCCTTCTGCTTGTACATGACCATCAGCTCACGGAGCTTCTCGTGCTCCTCGTCCCACCGCCGTCGCAGCTCGTCGAGCCGCTCGATCCGGTCCTTCCTGGCCTGCGCGTAGGTTGCGAAGCCGCTCCCGTGAATCCAGACGTGCCCGTCCTCAACCGTGATGATCCGCTCGGCACAGGCGGCCAGCAGCTCACGGTCGTGGCTGACGACCAGCACGGTCTTAGTCGTGGCCGCGAGCTGCTGCTCCAGCCAGATCTTGCCGGGCACGTCGAGATAGTTATCCGGCTCATCCAGGAGCAGCACCTCGTCCCGGCCGCGCAACAGCGACTCAAGCACCAGCCGCTTCTGCTCCCCGCCGGACAGCGTCGCCACCGCCCGCCAGCGGCACTGCTCGTAGCTGACACCCAGGGCCGCGACGCAGCACGCGTCGAAGTGCACCTCGGCCTCATAACCGCCCGCGTCGCCCCAGTCCGCGAGCGCGTCGGCGTAGCGCAGCTGCGTTGGCTCATCGTCGCGTTCCATCATGGCCAGCTCCGCTGCGTCCAGCCGGTCCGCGGCAGCCCGCACCCGCGGCGGCGTTATCGACAACAGCAGGTCACGGACCGTGCGGTCGTCCCGGATGCTGCCGACGAACTGCCGCATGACGCCCAGGCCGCCCGAAGCGCTCACCGTTCCGGATTGGGGCCTTATATCGCCCGTAACGAGGTCGATGAGCGTGCTCTTGCCGGCTCCGTTCGGTCCGACGAGGGCGGCCACGACCCCGTCGCCGACGCGGAACGAGACGTCGTCAAGCAAGACCCGCCCGTCAGGCAGCACGTGGCTGACGTGCGCGGCCTCTACGTGGCCCATCGGAAAATTCTCCCGTTTCGCCGTCGGTGTTCCGCCTACCAGCGGGCATGGCAGACAATATCTGCATGGACGCCCACGGCTTCAACGAGAATTCTGGCCTGCGCGCGTCGGACGCCGACCGGGATGCTGCGGCTGCGGTGATCAACAACGCGCTGGCAGAGGGCCGTCTGTCGGGGGACGAGCACGGTCAGCGCCTCGACGCGATCTACGCTGCCAAGACCCAGGCGGAGCTCGCGCCGCTGCTGGCCGACCTGCCTGGCCAGCAGGCGATGGCCCCGGTCACTGCGACCTCCGGCCAGCTGGCCAGGTCCCGCCGCGGCGGCCGGATCATCGCCATTTTCGGCGGTGCCACCCGGAAGGGCCCATGGCACGTGGATCCAGTCATCGACGTGCTGACCGTGTTCGGCGGGGCCGAGCTTGATTTCCGCGAGGCTGTGCTCCCAGGCAAGGAAGTCACACTGCGGGCTACCTCGGTCCTGGGCGGTGTCGAGATCACGGTGCCGCCGGAGATGCGAGTGATCGACAACGGCACCGCCATCCTCGGCGGCCGGGAGATCAAGGGCGGGCCCGAGGAGGTGGGTCCGGACTCGCCGGTGCTGCGGATCGAGGGGATCTGCGTGCTCGGTGGCCTGGAGGTGCGGCGCAGGCCGCGCAAGGGCGACAAGGCGCGGAACCGCGGCATGCATGGCCAGCGCGCTGATGTCATGCTCGAGGACGTGCTGGGCCGGGCGATCGACCGCAGGCGCGAGGTACGCGACGAGATCCGCGAGCGCCGCCATGAATGGCACGATCAGCGGCGAGCGCAACGTCACGAGTGGCGCCGCGGCTGGGCCGACCCCGACGACGAGTAGCGTCAGGCGACGACGGGAGCCGTGATCGTCCGCTGCTGGACCGGATCGGCCAGCGCGGCGGCGAGTCGGCTTACGGCCTGCAGCGAATGCCCCGAGACGACGGCGTCGCAGTACGCCCACGCCGCCGCCATGCCGCCGGCCAGCGGCTGGTAACTGGCGCTCTTGGTGCGCGGGTTCATCCAGACGATCCGGAACGCCACCAGCGACAGCCGCTCCATCTCCCTGCGGACGAGCTCAGGATCTCCCGTGTCCCAGCCGTCAGAGATGACGAGCACAACAGCCCCGCGGGCCATGCCCCGCCTGCCGTACCGGTCGTTGAACTCCTTGAGCGCCGCGCCCAGCCGGGTGCCGCCGTTCCAGTCAGGTGCAGCCTGCGCGGCCCGCGCGATTGCCACCGCAGGTGTCGTGCGCGAAAGCGCCTTGGTCAGCCTGGTCAGCCGGGTGGCGAAGGTGAACACCTCGGCGTTCGCGCCTCCGGCGGCGCAGTACAACAGCTGGATCATGGCCCGCGCGTACGGCTCCATCGAGCCGGAGATGTCGCAGAGCACCACCAGGTGCCGAGGCCGCACGGCCGG
>JASHSZ010000172.1 GCA_030040815.1 Streptosporangiaceae bacterium | reverse complement strand
CGGACCCGGCGCCCCGTGCCCGGCACGCTGGCTGCGCCGGTCACGGGGCGAGCGCGTGCAGGAGCTCGCGCGCGCGCTCGGCGGCGGCTTCCGGGGAGACGTCGGGCGAGCCGATCTGCGGGTCCCAGTTGAGGTCGTAGAACACCTCGGTGACTCCCTGCTCGCCGAGCCAGTGCGTGTCGGCGCGGATCTGGTCGTAGTCGCCGGATAGCGCCAGTCGCTGCCCGTCGGGCCCGGTCACCGGCGCGCCGGCCCGCACCACGCCGCGGACCACGCACCGGAGCTGCGCCGGGTCGCGCCCGGCCGCCTGCGCAGACTCCCGCACGACCCCAAGCAGGGTGCCGATCCTCGACAGGTCGGTCCGGCTGGAGGTGACCCAGCCGTCTGCGATCCGCCCGACCCGCTGCAGGGCCGGCCGGGCCATGCCGCCCAGCAGCACCGGCGGGCCGCCCGGCTGCACCGGCTTGGGCAGCTGCGTCCCGGCGGGAACCTCGTAGAAGGCGCCCGGCACCGTCGACGGCACCGTGCCCGCCCACAGGACCCGCAGCGTACGCACATACTCGGTCGCGCGCGCTCCGCGGTGCGGCATGTCAGCGCCGGTCAGCGTGAACTCCTCTGGCATCCAGCCGATGCCGAGGCCGAGGTCGTGCCGCCCGCCAGATAGCACGTCGAGCGACGCGGCCTGCTTGGCCAGGTAGCCCGGCGAGACGAACGGCAGATTGACGACCGCGACGCCGAGCCTGATCCGGCTGGTCACCGCGGCGGCGAAGGACAGCGCCGCCATCGGGTCGAGCACGCTCCGGTAGACGGGGTCCATCGCCGAGCCTGCGGGGACCAGCAGCCGCTGGAAACTCCACAGCGAGTGATACCCGGCAGTTTCCGCGGCCGTGGCGAAAGCGGCTAGATTCTCCGGTGTAGCCCACGCGCCCGACACTGGGGCGCCGAATCCGATGTCCATTCGCTCACCCTAACCGCGGCCGGGCGGATGGCGGAGATACGGAACGAGCCCGTTCCCTAAATCGTGGAGGCACACGTGAACGCCGAGCCACGCACCTGGATCGCGATCCTCCGTGAGTCGCATGACAACCTGGTCCGCATCGCTGGACCCATGACCGCCGAGCAGGTCCGGGGGCAGTCATTCTGCCGGGACTGGTCAAACGCCCAGGTGCTCTCGCACCTCGGCAGCGGGGCCGAAATCGCGCTGATGGGCCTGCCCGGCGCACTCGGCGAGGGGCCGCCGGTGAGTCGGGACGAGTTCCCGCCGGTGTGGGACCGCTGGAACGCCAAGAGTCCCGACGAGCAGGCCGCCGACGCGCTGGCGAAGGACGAAGAGCACGTGCAGCGGCTTGAGCAGCTGAGCGACGAGGAACTGGCCGCGGCGCGGCTGGACTTCATGGGCATGCAGCTCGACGCCACCGGGATGATCCGCTTGCGCCTCGGCGAGCACGTGCTGCACACCTGGGACCTGGCGGTGATGCAGGACCCGGCCGCGACCGTGCAGGCGGATGCGGTCGAGCTGCTCATCGACAACGTGCCGCAGTTCCTTGCGCCGCGGCTGGGAAAGCCGCTGCCCGAGCCGCTGCGGGTACACATCACGACGACCGATCCCGCTCGCGACTACCTGCTGACCTCGGCCGAGTCGGTCAAGGTTGTGAACTGGCCCGGCCCGCCGGCCGCCACCGGCGGCGACGAGGGCCGCCCGCAGGGTGACGGCGACACCGATGTGCCGCGTGTCGACATGCCCGCCGAAGCGCTGCTCCGGCTGGCCTATGGTCGGCTCGACATCGCGCACACCCCGGCTACGGTGTCCGGCGACCCGGAGGTGCTCGACAAGCTGCGCGCGATCTTCCCGGGCTTCTGAGTCAGCCGAGTGCCGCTAGCACCAGGCCCGCGGCGTCCTCGGCACAGCCCCAGGACAGCGTGACGCCCGCGCCGCCGTGGCCGTAGCTGTGCACGACCGTGACGCCGCCCGCCGCCTGCTCGGCTTCCAGCCGGACCGACGGCCGGAACGGCCGCAGGCCCACCCGGTGGCCAAGCACGGCGGCGTCGCGCAGCTCCGGCCGGATCGCGGCGCACGCCTCGACGATGCGTGCCGCAGTCGCCAGGTCCGGCGCACGGCTGTCGCGGCCAGCTTCCTCGGTGCCGCCGAGCACCACCACGTCGTCGTGCGGGAAGAGGTAGGTCAGCGGCCAGCCGGGCGCGCCGCTCCCCACGAAGAAGTCGCGAAGGCCAGGGTTGCGCACCACCACGGCCTGCCCGCGGATCGCGACGACCTCGTCGTCGCCGACGAGGTCGCGCGCGCCATAGCCAGCGCAATTGACAATGACCCGGGCCCGGGGCGCGAGGCCCCGAGCGTCGGCGAGCGTCCCGAACCTGGGGCCGAACGCGGTCGTGCCGCCCGCCCGGCTGAGCCGGGCAGCAAGGTAGTCCAGGTAGCCCGGCATGGCGATGAGCGGCGCCGACAGTCGCCACGCGGCGGTGTAACCGGCGGGGACCTCGCCCGGCTCGCACCGAGAAAGGGTCCCGGCCATTGCGTACTCAGGCGGCTCGGCACTGGCGCTGCCGGTGGCCGCGATGCCGCGGGCGGTTCGCACGATGCCGCGGAGCCCGCTCGCCCCGATCCTCGGCGCGGCCAGCTCGGCGAGCCGGTCCCTGGTGACGCCGGCCCAGCGGGCAATGCGATCGTCCATGCCGACCAGGTGCGGTCCCCACAGCGCACCGGCTGCGACGGACGTGGTCTGCCATGGTGGCTCGGCGGCCGCGACCGTGACGGTCAGGCCGGCCTCGGCTGCGCAGACCGCGGTGGTCAGGCCGACCACGCCGGCCCCGACGACCAGGACGTCGGCGTCAGTCTGCGGCACGGCCAGACTCTAGCCGCTCGCGACTCCCGGTCGGCCACGGCGACCGCGCGTGCAGGTCAGAGGTGCGAACGGTAGATTCGGGTCATCATGACGTTCGCCGCATTCGAGGTCATCACCATGGGCCGGGCTGGCGTTGACGTCTACCCGCTGCAGACGGGCGTGAGCCTGGCCGAGGTGAGCACATTCGGCAAGTATCTCGGCGGGACGCCGGCGAACGTGGCCGTGGCGGCAGCCCGGCTCGGCCGGCGGACCGCGCTGATCAGCCGGACCGGCGCAGACCCGTTCGGCGAGTTCGTGCACCGGGCGCTGGCTGGCTACGGCGTGGACGATCGCTACGTCACGGCCGTGCCCGGCGTGCCTACCCCGGTCACGTTCTGCGAGATCTTCCCGCCGGACAGGTTCCCCCTTTACTTCTACCGCGGTCCGGACGCGCCCGACCTGCAGCTGCAGGCCGCGGACCTGGACTACGCGGCGATTGGCGCGGCCGGGGTGTTCTGGGCGACTGTCACCGGCCTGTCCGCCGAGCCGAGCCGGGTCGCGACGCTGGCCGCGCTGGCAAGCCGCGACGGCGCGCACCCGACCGTGCTCGACCTCGACTACCGGCCGGCTTTCTGGACTTCGCCGTGGGAGGCCAGCCACTGGGCCAGGCAGGCGATCATCCTGTCCACCGTCGTGGTCGGCAATGTCGACGAGGGCGAGATGGCGACTGGCTCCAGGGACCCAGCCACGATTGCGTCGGCGCTCACGGCCGCAGGGCCGCAGCTCGCTATCGTCAAGCTGGGCCCGGACGGCGTGCTCGCCGCCGACCAGTCCGGCGAGGTCTGGGCACTACCCTCGGTACCGGTGCCGGTTGTGAACGGGCTCGGCGCTGGCGATGCGTTCGGCGGTGCGCTGTGCCACGGGCTGCTCGCGGGCTGGGACGTGGGGCGCGCGCTAGAGTTCGCGAGCGCGGCCGGTGCCATCGTCGCGTCGCGGGTAGCGTGCTCGGACGCCATGCCGACGGCAGCCGAGGTGCAGGCGTTGCTCGACGGGACGAACGCGGAGGAGGAAACCCGTGCGTGAGGAACTGCGACGCCGTCTGACGGAGACCAGGGCGCGCTCGCCGGAGCAGATCGCGGCGGCCGCTGCGGCGCGGCCCCGGCGTCCCCGGCTGACCGGCGAGACCGGCCGGCTGATGATCATCGCCGCCGACCACACGGCGCGCGGCATCCTGGGTGTCGGGGCTGACCCGCGGGCGATGGCCAGCCGCTTCGATCTGCTCGACCGGCTGCTCGTGGCCCTCTCCCGGCCGGGCGTCGACGGCGTGCTCGGCACCGCCGACATCATCGAGGATCTGCTGCTGCTCGGCGCGCTGGACGGCAAGATCGCGGTCGGGTCGATGAACCGGGGCGGGCTGCTCGGCTCGGTGTTCGAGATGGACGACAGGTTCACCGGCTACACGGCGGCCGGGATCGCCGCCGGCAACCTGGACGCCGGCAAGATGCTGCTGCGCATCGACCCTGATGACCCCGCGACGGCGCGCACGCTCGAGGCGTGCGGCACCGCGGTGAGCGAGCTGGCCGCGGCGGGCACGCCGGTGATGGTCGAGCCGTTCCTGATGACCCGCGAGGGCGGCCGGGCCCACCCTGACCTCACCGCCGACGCGGTGATCCGCTCGGTGGGCATCGCCTCTGGCCTCGGGACGACATCCGCGTACACGTGGCTCAAGCTGCCCGTGGTCGCGGACATGGAGCGGGTGGCCGAGGCAGCCACGCTGCCGATGCTGCTGCTCGGCGGCGACCCGGCCGGCGACCAGGAGGCGGTGTTCGCTAGCTGGAAGCGCGCGCTCGCGCTGCCGACGGTGCGCGGGTTCGTCGTCGGCCGCAGTCTGCTCTACCCACGTGCCGGTGACGTCGCCACCGCTGTCGATACCGCCGTAGGCCTGCTGTGACGCGCTACCACATACCAGCCGGCACCACCGCGGCCGGACTCTTCGAGCTCGAGCTGACGCCGGTGACGACCGGCTGGACCTACTGCTCGCTCCGCATTCTGAGGCTGCCACCCGGCGGCCAGGCGAGCTTTACGACCGGGCCGGAGGAGATGCTCGTACTGCCGCTGTCGGGCCATGCCACGGTGACCGCTGACGGTGAGCAGCTGGACCTGGCCGGGCGCGCCAGCGTGTTCAGCGGGATCAGCGACTTCGCCTACCTGCCGCTCGAATCGGAGGTAACGATCTCGAGCCCCGCTGGCGGGCGGTTCGCGCTGCCGGGCGCGCTGGCGTCCAGGCGGCTGCCGGTCCGGCACGGCCGCGGCGACGCGGTGCCGGTCGAGCTGCGCGGCACCGGGCAGACGAGTCGGCAGGTCAACAACTTCTGCGCACCGGACGCCTTCGACTGCGACAAGCTCGTGGCGGTCGAGGTGCTGACCCCGGCCGGGAACTGGTCGTCGTACCCGCCGCACAAGCACGACCGCGCCGGGACCAGCGAGGCAGTGCTCGAGGAGATTTACTACTTCGAGATCGACGAGCGGGAGCGCGGCCTCGGGATGGCCTACCAGCGGGTGTACTCGTCGGCACCGGACCGGCAGATCGACGTGCTCGCTGAGGTGCGCAGTGGCGACACGGTGCTGGTACCGCACGGGTATCACGGGCCGTCTATGGCCGCTCCCGGCCACCACCTCTACTACCTCAACGTGCTTGCGGGCCCCGCGGAGCAGCGGTCGATGGCGTTCAGCTACGACCCGGAGCACGCCTGGGTCCGGGATGCCCTGGCGTCACAGCCGGTCGACCCGCGGCTGCCGTTGACGTCTGGATAGGTGAAGCGCAATGACCGTTGTTTCAGACCTGACACTGGCCGAGATCGATCTCACCAGCGGTGAGCTGGCCGGAGACGGCTACCACACGCGGCTGGCCGAGGTCGCCGCCGCGGGCGGCGAATACGGCTGGCTCGCTTCCTCGCCGCTCGCCTACATCGTGCTGGATCGTGAGTCGGCCGAGTTCTTCCTCCGCTCCCGGTCGACGGCGTTTCCCGGCCGGGAGATCGCGGACCTGTTCGGTGTCACCAGCGGCCGGCTGCGTGAGCAGATCGACGCCAACATCCTGAACCAGCAGGGGGACCGGCACCGGCGGCTCCGTTCCCTGGTCGGTGGTGCCTTCACGCCGCGCGCAGCCGATCGCTGGCGCCCGGCGATGCGCAGTTTTCTCGGCCGGCTGTGGGCTGC
>JASHSZ010000171.1 GCA_030040815.1 Streptosporangiaceae bacterium | reverse complement strand
CCTGTGGCTGTTCGGCTGGGACAAGCTATCCCGGCGGGTGCACCTCGCGACGATCTGGCTGGTTGCGCTCGGCGCTCTGCTGTCCGCGATGTTCATCATGGCCGCGAACTCGTGGATGCAGCACCCGGTCGGCTATGTCATGGTCCACGGCAGCCCGCAGCTCAACGACGTCTGGGCGCTGTTCACCAACCCGGTGTTCCTGTGGAGCTACGCAAAGGTGGTGCTGGCCTCCCTCGTGACCGGCGCCGCGGTGATGCTCGCGGTGTCGGCCTGGCAGTTGCGCCGCGGCCACAGCCCCGCGGTCTTCGGCCGGTCACTGCGGCTGTCGCTGATCGTGCTCGTGCCGGCGATCCTGCTGGCGATGCTCGTGGGCGATGAGCTCGGCGTGATCGAGGCGCGCTACCAGCCGATGAAGATCGCCGCGGCGGAAGCGCAGTGGACGACGTGCCAACCGTGCTCGTTCTCGCTGTTCCAGATCGGCGGCGGCAGAAACGATCAGACCCCGACCGAGATCATCGCGATCCCGCACCTGCTGTCGCTGCTGGCCACCAACCACTGGAACGGCAAGGTCATCGGGATGACGCCGCTGCAGCACCAGTACGTGGCCAGGTACGGTCCTGGCTATTACGTGCCGAACGTGTTCATCCAGTACTGGGGCATGCGGGTGATGGCCTATCTGGCCATCGTGGTCACCCTCGTCGGGCTGTGGGGCGTGTGGCTATTGCGGCGCGGAACGCTGGCGAGGTCGCCGCGCAGGCGGGCTGCCCGGTGGTTCCTGTGGACGGCCCAGTGGATGGTCATCCTGCCATTCCTGATCAACACCGCGGGCTGGCTGCTGACCGAGGTTGGCCGGCAGCCGTGGATCGTCCAGGGCATCATGCTCACCAAGAACGGGCTGTCACCGACCGTCAGCACACCCATGCTGTGGTTCAGCATCATGGTGTTCGTCCTGATCTACGCGGCGCTCGCCACCGTCGACCTGCTGCTCATGCTGCGCTATGCGCGCAAGGAGCTGCCGCCCGCGCCGGCCGCCGAGGACACCGAGGGACGCGTCCCGGCGATGGAGTACTGAGGTAACCCGATGGCCTTCGTCCCGCTCTGGTTCATCCTGATCGCGATCTTGTGGACCGGGTTCTTCGTCCTCGAGGGCTTCGACATGGGCGTCGGCATGCTGCACGGCATCGTCGGTTCGGACGAGGCCGGCCGGCGCGCCGCGCTCGGCACGATAGGACCCCTCTGGGATGGGAACGAGGTCTGGCTCATCGTCGCCGTCGCCGCTGCGTTCGCTGCCTTCCCGGCGTGGTACGCCACCATGTTCTCGGCTTTTTACCTGCTCGTCGTCGTCGCGCTCGTCGCGCTCCTGCTACGCGGGGTGGCGTTCGAGTACCGCGACAAGAGGTCTGCGTTGCGCTGGCGGCGCACCTGGTCATGGCTGCTGTCGATCGCGAGCCTGCTTGTGCCGTTCATCATCGGCATCTGGCTTGGCGACCTGCTGGTCGGCGTGCCGATCGACGCCAGCCACACATTCACCGGGAGCCTCGGCGACCTGCTCCAGCCCTATGCCGTCTTCACCGGTATCACCCTGGTCGGGCTGTGCGTCCTGCATGGCGGGACGTTCATCGCGCTGAAAACTGACGGCGCGGTCCGGCGGCGCGCGGCGCAGCTGGCCCGGTACGCGGCTCCGGTCAGCGCCCTGCTGGTGCTCGCGTTCATCTCCTGGACCCACGCCATCTCGGGCAAGGGAGCGCTGCTGAACCCGGTCGAGCTGATCGTGTTCCTCGGCGCGATCGCTGCGGGCATCCTGGCGTTCGACCGACGCGAGGGCTGGGCGTTCGCCTGCACGTCTGCGGTGATGGGCCTGGCCATCGTGACGATCTTCGTGGACCTGTACCCGCGGGTGATGGTCAGCAGCACGAATGCTGCCTACAGCCTCACTGTCCGCAACACGGCGTCGCCGCCGTACTCGCTGAAGGTCATGACGGTCATCGCGCTCGTGCTGCTTCCGTTCGTGCTTGCCTACCAGGCCTGGACCTACTACGTATTCCGGCGGCGGATCAGCGTGCAGCACCCCGGGCCCGCCCCGCCGCCGCATTTCGCGGGCGCCACGGCCACCGCGACTGCACCCCCGCCCCGCCGCGGGTGGCACCTGCCGCGCGGCGGGCACGGCGGCGGCTGAGTAACGGAGTTGGCTGGCTACGAGAACGCGCGGCTGCGGCCGGTGGACCCGCGGCTGCTGCGCCATGCCCGCGCTGCTCGCGGCTCTCTCGTGATCACCGTGGTCCTGGGGCTGGCCACCACGGGGCTCGTGCTCGCTCAGGCCGAGTTGCTCGCCCGCGCCCTGGCCGGGGCTGCCCGCGGGAGCGGGCTGGCCGTGCTCCAGGGCACGCTCGCCGCGCTGCTCCTCGTCGTGGGTGCGCGGGCGGTCGTCGTGTACGGTGCCGAGGCTGCGGCGCTGCGCGCGGCGGCCACGGTCAAATCGCAGCTGCGACGCCAGCTCGTGGATCGCGCGCTGCGGCGCGGCCCGGCCTGGCTGACGCGGCAGCAGGCCGGGGAGATCACCACGCTGGCCACCAGGGGACTGGACGCCCTCGACGCGTATTTCGCCCGGTACTTGCCCCAGCTGCTGCTCGCGTGCGTGGTGCCGATCGCGGTGCTGCTCACCGTGACCGCGGCCGACTGGCTGTCCGGTGTGGTCATCCTCGTGACGCTGCCGCTCGTGCCGGTGTTCGCGGTGCTCATCGGGCTGCAGACCACGGCGCACACTCGGCGGCAGTGGCAGCTGATGGCCAGGCTGGGCGGCCACTTCCTGGACGTCGTGACGGGCCTGCCCACGCTCAAGGTGCTCGGTCGCGCCCGGGCTGAGGCCGACCGGATCCGTGCGGTCACCGACGAGCACCGGGCCGCGACAATGGCCGCGCTGCGCGTCGCGTTCCTGTCCGCGCTGGTGCTCGAGCTGACCGCGGCAGTCGCGACCGCGCTGGTGGCCGTCGAGGTGGGGCTGCGGCTGCTGGGCGGCCACCTCGGATACCAGACGGCCCTGCTGGTGCTGCTGCTGACACCCGAGGCGTACCTTCCGCTGCGCAACCTCGGGGGGCAGTTCCACGCTAGCGTGGAGGGCACGACGGCCGCGGCGCGGGCGCTGGACATCCTCGACGACGCCGACAGCGGAGCAGCTGACCGCCCGGCCGCCTCGCCTGCCGCGGGCCGCTGCCCGAACCTGCGGGCCGAGACGATCGAGCTGACCGGAGTGTCGCTGGCCTACCCAGGCCGCGACCAGCCCGCGCTGCGGGGAATATCTCTGGTCATCCGCCCCGGCGAGCGCATCGCGCTGACCGGGCCCAGCGGAGCAGGCAAGAGCTCCCTGATCGCGCTGCTGCTGCGGTTCGCCGAGCCGGCCGCCGGCCGCATCCAGGCCGGCGGCACGGATCTGGCAGCGATCCCCGTGGCCGCCTGGCGGCGCCAGATCGCCTGGGTGCCGCAGCACCCGTATCTGTTCGCCGGCACGGTCGCGGAGAACATCGCCCTGGGCGACCCGGACGCGACACCGGGCGCTATCGAGACGGCCGCGCTCCTCGCGGGCGCCGACGTCCTCGCCGGCTCGCTGCCCGGCGGCCTCGACGGCCGGATCACCGAGCGCGGCCGCAACCTGTCGGCGGGCCAGCGGCAGCGGATCGCGATCGCCAGGGCACTGCTCCGTGACGCCCCGCTGCTACTGCTGGACGAGCCGACGGCGCACCTGGACCCGGACGGCGCCCGGCAGCTTCTCGACGTGCTGGAGACGCGGCTCGCCGGGCGCACCGTGATCCTGGTGACGCATCGGCCCGACCAGCTACCTGGCCGATACCGGGTGCTGACCCTCGACCAGGGCCGGCTCCGGGCACCCCGGCGAGCAGTGCGCCCAGGCGGCGAGCCGGCCAGCCTGGTGGTCGGCTCGTGAGGGTCGGGCCACGGGACGAAAGCGGGCCGCTGCTGCGAGTGCTGCGGATGGCGCGTCCCTTGCGGCGGCAATTGCTGCTCGCCGTCGCCGCCGGCGCCGCGGCGACCGGGTGCGGCGTCGCGCTGCTGGCCACCTCGGGCTTCCTGCTCGCCCGCGCGTCGCAGCATCCGGGCATCGTGGCCATCAGCACAGCCGTAGTCGCGGTGCGGGGCCTCAGCGTCGGACGCGGTGCTTTCCGCTACGGCGAGCGTCTGGCCAGCCATGACGTGGCGTTCCGGGTCCTCGCCGACGTGCGGGTGAAGATCTACCGGCGGCTGGCGCGGCTGGCCCCCGCAGGGCTGGCCGACTTCCGCTCGGGCGACCTGCTCGCGCGGCTGATCTCCGATGTCGACTCGACCCAGGACCTGTTCATCCGCGGCATCGCGCCACCGCTCTGCGCAGCGCTCGCGGGTGGCGGCGCGGTGACCGCGTGCCTGCTGATCCTCCGGCCCGCGGGCGGCGTGCTGGCCGCTGGGCTGCTGGCCGCGGGCGTGGCCGTTCCCTGC
>JASHSZ010000170.1 GCA_030040815.1 Streptosporangiaceae bacterium | reverse complement strand
GCCGTCGGAGCCGGGCACTGGGCCGCCGGCCGCCGGCAGCGGGCGCTGGCAGCGTGGGCATGCGCTGCCGGCTCCGGGCTGGTGGCGTGGGGCCTTGGCACGGAAGCGCCGACCCGGGCCGAAACGATAAAGAACACCCAGCAGAAACGGGACCTGCTGCGCGAGCTTGACGCACGCCGGCCAGGCCCGGAGGCGTCGGCTGCCGCCGGGACGCAAACACCCGCCCGCCAGCGATCGCTGAACGCCGTGTCCGCCCTTGCTTCCTGCGCGCAGGTGGTCTTCGGCGTGCAGTCGGGCCTGCGCCACCCGCAGCGGCTGACACTGCACGCGATCGCCAGCGAAACCTTTAACACCGCGTCCTATGTCCTGCGGGCGGTCCGGGCCGTGCAGCAGCGCAGGCCGAGGATTGCCGCCGGCAGAGCCCTGGGCGCAGCCGGATCGGTAGCCCGGCTGTGGGCGGCATCGGCTGAACCCCTCCGTTGACAGCAGCCCCGCAGCGGCTACCGCAACAGGACAACACCGGGAAGACCGCATAGGCACGCACCCTGCTGCTCGCCGGGTATACCCGCCCCGTTCCGCATACCCCGGTCATGCGCCCGCGGTAAGCCGACGTCACGATCCGGACTCTACGAGTTCAGTCTGGATAGCTCGCCAGACGCCAGATGACCAGACCCGGTAACCCCAGCTATTGAAGATCGTTAGGCATTAGCCCGGCGGAGACGTTCGGCTGCCTGTGCTCGGAGCGCATTACGGCACACCGGGGTGCTCCCGTGCACCAGCGCTTCCTCCCGGGCGTTGTAAGCGGCCATCCACACGCTGGCCGCCCATGCGATCTCCTGCTCCTCGGCCGTGAACATGCGCTCTCGAAGGCCCTGATAAGCCACGAGGAACGCTTCGGAGCTCTCGATCGGTGCCAGTGTGGGCGGCCCGTCACTGGCGAAAGACCCACTCGCCGCTCCCGCCAGCGCCGCCTCCGGCTGCCATGCCAGGCTGTCCCAGTCGTGCACCGCCCACAGCTCGCGGCCGTGCCACCGCAGGTTCTGAGCCTCGAAGTCGGCGTGGCCCAGCACACACGGCAGACGGGCGGCGAGTAGCCGCCCCCGAGCCCGCTCGGCCGTGTCGACGACGTACGCCGGCACGGCACTCTGGTCCCGGCTATCGAGCCAGTCGATCGCCGGCCACACCCCGGGACCGGCGTGGTCCCAGCGCACCCAAGGCGGATTCGGCAGCGGCGGCGCGACGGTCACGTCGGCCAGCTCGGCCATCAGCCGAGCGAACACCTCCGCGCAGCGCACTGCCACGTCCGGCGAGTCCCCGTGCAATACCTCGCCACCGGGCCGGAACTCCTCGGCGTGCACAGCTAGCGAACCGACACTGACCACCGGCGTGAGCGGCCCTGCACACGGATACCCGCGCTCGGCCAGCCAGGCCTGTGCCGCGACGCACGACGCCGCCCGGCCGTCATCAGCGCGCGCTTTGACGACCACGTCCGTACCACCCTGCAACTGGAGACCGAACACCATTGAGACCTGTTGGAGCTGGAACAGCACGTCCGCAGGCTCGCCACCCAGATGGTCCAGGCAAAAGCCCGGCAACCAGTCCGGCAGATCCTCCAACGGCACAATCAGCATGGTGCCCCAGGCGCTCCGGAAGCCCCTAACAGACCGTGATCGACTCGTTGTGTGGCAGCATCGTTGCCGGCCAGTCTGCTGTCGTTCTACCTGCGTGATCCTCCCGCCGGATCGGGCGTGCACTCGTAGCCAAGGGTCATCGGGCAAGCCGTCTTCCCGCACCATGGTGATGTATTTCGCCATAGGCAGGTTCGGATACCGGTGCTTGCCGGTTGGCCGCACTGGCGCCACCAGACGAGTCAGCCCGGCGTCTCGGGCCGCATCACGGAGCCCTGGCCGTAGCGGCGACTGCCCCCGCTGGCATCCGTTGCCACAGCGCACAAGTGCGGAAAGGCGCCTGTCACCTGTCCAAAGAATGCGTTCATCACGGGATCTGCGGTCATGAAGTCCGGCCAGGCCGAATCAACTTCATACACCCGGTCAATCAGATCGGGTCGCTCGCTGAGGCGGTGGGTGATCACGTCGGTCATGACCGCTACCGTATGCGGGCGATCGCACCGAGGCTCTGCCTTGGCCGCTGCGGTGGTCCGCGCTAGCCAGCCGGGCTGACTGACTGGCGGCAAAGGTGGTTCCGCTTCCTTGACTGACCGACGCTCTGGCCGTTTCGTGGTCCTTGCGGCGACAGCCTCGTTGGCCGCGGCTTTGTACAGGCTTCGATCGGGCACCGCGGTCACTATCGCAGCTGGTCGCGGCGTCGGGTCAGGTAGGCGGTCTCGGCGGTGTTGCCAGCGAGTTCGATGGCTTTGTCGTAGGCCTCGCGCGACTGCTGGCTGCGCCCCAGCCGACGCAGGAGGTCAGCGCGGGCCGCGTGATAGGCGTGATAGCCGGCCAACTTGTCCCCGAGACGGTCGATGGCCGCCAGTGCCACCTCCGGGCCGTCAAGCTCGGCGACCGCGATGGCCCGGTTGAGGGCGATGATCGGTGAAGGATCGAGGCGGACGAGCTGGTCGTAGAGGGCGACGACCTGCGACCAGTCGGTGTCGCGTACGTCGCGGGCGGAGGTGTGCACGGCGTTAATAGCTGCGAGGATCTGGTAGCGGCCCGGAGCCACCCGGGCGGCCAGGCGCTCGCGCACCAGCCGGTGGCCCTCGGCGATCAGCGCCACGTCCCAGGTCCCACGGTCCTGCTCGTCGAGGGGGACCAGTTCGCCGCTGGCCGAAACCCGGGCGGTGCGTCGGGCCTCGATGAGGAGCATCAGCGCTAGCAGCCCGGCCACCTCACCGTCGTCCGACATAAGGGCACGGATGAGCCGAGTGAGCCGGATCGCCTCGGCGGTCAGGTCGTGACGTATGGGATCGGTGTCTGAGCCGGTCGCCAGGTAGCCCTCGTTGAAGACGAGGAAGAGGACGGTGAGTACGCCGGAGACCCGTGCCGGGAGATCCTCCGCGGACGGTACCCGATAAGGGATGCGAGCCGCCTTGATCTTGGCCTTTGCGCGGGTGATCCGCTTCTCCATGGTGGTCTCCTGCACCAGGAAGGCACGGGCGATCTGGAGCACGGTCAGACCGCCGACCATGCGCAGCGTGAGCGCCACGCGGGTCTCCATCGCGAGCGCGGGGTGGCAGCAGGTGAAGATCAGCCGGAGCCGCTCGTCGTCGATGGCGCCGAGGGGCTCAGGCGGTTCGTCGTCGTAGAACAGGTGAGCCTCCTTCTGCTTGTGGTCACGCTTGTTCTCGCGCCGAATCCGGTCGATGGCCTTGCGGTTGGCGGTGGTGGTCAGCCAGGCACCGGGATTCGGGGGTACACCGTCGGCCGCCCACCGCTCGACGGCGGCCGCGAACGCCTCGGCCGCAGCCTCCTCGGCGATATCAAGGTCACCGAAACGCCTGGTCAGGGAGGCGACCACCCGAGCCCATTCCTCGTGGTGCGCCTGGGTGATCGCCTCCCGCACGTCGACCCCGGTCACCGGAACGGCCGCACCTCGACCTTCCGATTGCAGGCCTTCGACCCCTCGGTGGCGAGCTTGAGCGCCACGTCGAGGTGGGGGGCCTCGATAACCCAGAAGCCGCCGAGGTACTCCTTCGACTCCAGGAATGGCCCGTCGGTGAACAGCGCTTCCCCAGCCCGGTTGTCGACAACGGTCGCCGTGCCGGGCGACTCGAGACCGCCGGCGAATACCCAGTGGCCCTCGGCCTCCAGCCGGTCGTTGAACGCGTCGATGGCTGCCATCTCGTCCGGGGTGGCGAGGTCGGCCGTGTCGAAGATCACGGAAAACAGGTACTGCATCTCGGCTCATCTCCTGTGGGTCGGAGCGCCCTCGCGGGCGGCCGCTCACCCTTGCTACGAACGCCTCTGCCCCGATCCGACACCGCCTCCCGGCTTTCCTTCCAGGTGGCTGGCCTGCTGGGGCCCTGCGTAATCCGGTTCGACGAGCAACTAGTCCGGGAGCCAGTCAGGCGTCACGCGGTGCTTGGTCAGCCCCATCGTCTCGTACTCGTCCTGGGCTTCCCTGGCATGCACTCCGATTGCGCGGATTCCGGCGTTGACCGCGTTGTCGCGGCCGTGCGCAAGGTGGTAGCCCACCTAAAGGCCCCGCGGTCCGCCAGCTTCGCGGTCCCCACCGTCACAAGCACAGCGCGGATCATGCGGCGGACAAGCACTCGAAGGCGTTCCGGGCTTCATGACCCGGCTGTGCCTCGCCGGTGTGACACGTGTGGCGACACCACGACGTCCGGTGCGCCGGTCCGGCCCGCGCTGCCCCGCGCGCACCGTGCTGCCTGCCTGACACTCGACCCGCGCACTGCTGTACCGCGGTTTCGGTTATAGCGAAGGCGCTGGCCCGAGCGTGCGAAGCTGAACGAGTCCGGTGGCGGTTCGGGCACGCCTCGGCAAGATAGCCGCCGATGCCCGATAGGGTGCGTTGTGGTCGGCCACTATGAGAGCTTCTTCATCACGAGCGCGGGTGCGTCTGCAGCCATCCTGGGGTTGCTGGTCGTCGCCGTATCGATCGTCAACGCGGATGACGAGAACCCGACAACTCGGGAGCTGCGAACTGTGTTGGCAGGCAGCGCGTTTGTTGCCTTGGTAGACATTTTCATCGTCTCGATCGTGGCCTTGACCGGGGGCTCAGTCGTCTTCGGGCTATCAAGCCTCGGAATGGCAGCCGTCGGCCTGCTGGCCACCAGACGGCTGATACCGAGGGCAAAGCGGGCTGGAAATTTCTCCCGCAGCTCTCGAACCAGAACGCTGAATATCGCCTTCGCGTCGATTTCAGTCGTGGCCTACCCTGTGCAGCTGGGCCTCGCCGTCGCGCTCCTGGCGAACACCAAGAGTGGCGCGCTGCAACGTGCCTTGGTCCTCGTCATCGTGGCTTTGTATTGCAGCGCCCTTGGTCGGGCTTGGGTCGTCACCGGGATATCCCGGCGGGGATAAGGAGCCGCCTCGACACCGGTATCGGCGACGGTCATAGTCGGCGCGCGGGCGTCGTCGGATAGCTGTACTTCGGAGTTCGTCCGCACCACTAGTGGTCGGCTTTAGTTACCGGGTAGACCCGACACGCGGCGTCAGGCGCTCGCGAGGCGATCCGGTTCAATCTGATTCTCTCTGACGACGCGACGGGCACGCCGCCCCCGGCACCGCGACTGCGCAGGCTACTCGGCACGTATCCGGCACAGTCAGTCATCTGGAGACGGCGTAGCTTCTCCGGGTATGCGATAATTTGGCGGCGAGCCTGGGGCCGCGCGGCAGTCATCGAACTGCTCGCCTTGCCAGAGGCGGACACCTACGTCGGTGGCCCTCGACCGCGTGATGAGCTCGAGCACCAAGTGCCTAAGGTACCTAGGGGGGCGCCCAGGGGCGCCCTGACCCTTGGCGTCCGGTCGTCCGCGCGTCGCCGGTGGCACTTCCCGCACTGCCATCTCGTGGGTGAAGCGCTTGACGAAGACCGAGCGCCTCAGGAAGAGTCTGTTCACGGCGGCGACCGGTCGCCGAGCTGTGGGACATCCGCCCCAGTCGGGGTTCCACCGGCGAAGGGGATTCGCCCTCTCGGTCGTCAATGTCACAGGCCATCTTCCACCACCGCGTCGCTGGGGGACGAGGGTGCACGGGGAGGCTTGTCCGTGACCAAGGACGCCAGCTTCAAGAAGGTTGTCCGGCGCCACGCCGGGGAGACTGGGCAGCGCTACACCGAAGCGCTAACGGATCTCGAGGGGCTCGGTGCGCGAATGCACCACGAGCCAGTTCCTGAGCAGCTACTCACTCATCTGCGGGATCGCTACGGCGTCGACCCGGTCGCAGCGACGAAGCTCAGTGTGCACAAGACCTACGTGTTCCGCATTGACCGCCGTGACGGCAGCCCGTGGGTCGCCCGCGCGTTTCCCCCCGCTCGGCCTCGTGCCGGTGCCGAGGGGGACGCCGCAATCCTCGGATTCCTGGAGCGGCAGGACTATCCCGCGGAGCGCCTGGCGGTCGACGATGCCGTATCGGACTTCGATGGCAGCGCGGTCCTCGTGACGCGGTTCGTTGACGGCGTCCGGCTCCCCGATGGTGCCGCGAAGTTCGCCATGATGGGTGAGCTGCTCGGACGGCTACACGCGCTGCCGTACGACGATTCCGTCGGCCGCCCGGGTGGAGCGAGTGGCGAGGACCCTGGCCGTGAGGGCGCGCCGCGTCAGGACCTGCTGGCGGCCCTGTCGTTTCTCGACGCAGTTGACACGAAGGTCGCGGCCGCCGAGCGCGAGCGATTCGAGCAGCTGCGCGACCAGGTGCGCTCGGCCGACGACGGCCACGGCCTTCCGGAGGGCTTGCTCCACGGGAACCTCCTGCATGCCCCCGATCACGCCGTCCTCAGCGAACACGGGCCGGTCGCGATCAACTGGAAGGCGTCCGGGCGCGGACCGCGTCTTGCCGACTTCGCCTACCTGATCTGGGGCACGGGTTCGTGGCACCCACGCCGGCCGAATCAGGAATGGATCGACGCTGCCGTCAACGCCTACCGCCGACATGTCGAGCTGACCGACGACGAACTCGACCGGCTCGAGGCAGTCATGTATATCCGGACGCTCTACCTCGCTTGTTTCGGCTACCGGCGCGCTGTCATCAACGGCTCGACATTCAACGAGTGGGGCTTCATCGAACCGCCCGAGTACTTCAGTTCCACCGCCGCCGCAGTCCGCGCCGCGTTCCGCCGGTAGGTCACCGGCCGGGCGGAGCGCGCTGCGGATCTTGTTCGTGTTCGACCCGCGTCACTGGCCTGCTGGTCGCCCCGGTAGCGGTGGCTGCCTCGACGTTGGCTGCCGCTGTGCTGTTTAAATCCGCTGCGGAGGCGGGTGCAGCACGTGGTGGACAGGCGGTTCACTCGTGATCGTGGCGTCTGCCGTCTCCTGCCCGGACACGGGTACTGACGACCGACCAGGCCGCTGACGCTGTCCTGATGGAGCGCGTCACACTTTGGTCGTGCCCTCGTTTCCCTAGTTGTGAGCGAGAACTTCGAGGAGGGAGCTGTCGCAGAGGGGTCACGTCCGTGATCTTGGTGTAAGAGACGGCACCGTGAAGATCCTTTAGAGATGTTACGCGCTGATCGCCTGAATGGCTGTCACCTCCTCGCCGGTGTCTGCGGTAACCGGCGTGCCGCCGATCCTGGCGAGGATCTCCGGGCCCATGTAGCGGCGTGCTTCGGTCCACTCGTCGTTTTGCTCCATGAGCACGGCGCCGGCAAGGCGGATGATGGCGTCGCGGCCGGGGAAGATGCCGACCACGTCGGTTCTGCGGCGCAGCTCGCGGTTGAGCCGCTCCTGCGGGTTGGAGCTCCAGATCTGGCGCCAGATCTCGCGTGGCACGGCGGTGAAGGCGAGCAGGTCGTCGCGGGTGGCCGACAGGTGCTCGGCGGCAGCGGGGAGCTTGCCTTCCAGCGCGGCGACCACCCGGTCGAACTGAGCGGCGACCTCGGCAGCGTCGGGCTGGTCGAAGATGGTGCGGACCAGGGTCGCGACCCACGGCTGGCTGGTCTTGGCGACCTTGGTCAGCAGGTCGCGCAGGTAATGGGTGCGGCACCGTTGCCAGCTCGCGCCGGGCAAGGTGGCGGCGATCGCAGCTACCAGCCCGCGGTGGGCGTCGGAGGTGACCAGCACCACGCCCGCCAGGCCGCGGGC
>JASHSZ010000169.1 GCA_030040815.1 Streptosporangiaceae bacterium | reverse complement strand
TCGCCTCGAAGGTGACGAGGACAGATTTACCATGGCTTTGTGATACTTGCGCCGTTTCCGCCCGGGCAAGCTAGCCAGCACGCCGTAACGGCACCAAGGAGGATCGTCGTTGGCGTGATTGCCGGCTGAATCGAAAATCGGACCTCAGCTAGGCGCGCGGCAGCACCCGGCGGAGCGCAGCGGAGCCGGGTCTGAGGCGGCCTGAGTCAGGCTGCGGTCTGCTGGAGCACGACCTTCTTGCCGGATAGCCGTTCGAGTTCGGCGATGAGCTGGCGCTTGCGCCGGATCGGGGCAAGCCGGTCGTGCCAGTTGGGACCTAGGTCGGTGAAGTGGGCTTGGGGGTCTGATAGCAGGTAGTAGGCGACGGTGAGGATGGAGTTGCCGACCGCGACTAGGGCGCGTTGCTTGCCGCGGCGGCGGGCCAGGCGGTGGTAGCGGGAGCCGAGGAAGGTCTTGGTGCGGGCGGCGCCCATCGCGGCCTCGCCCAGAGTGCTGGCGATCCACGGATTGCCCTTGCCGGTGGTGCCCGGCTTGCTTTTGCCCGCCGACTGTCTGGCCTTGGGCGCATATTTGGCCCACGACACCAGATGACCCGCGGTCGCGAAGCGGGTCATGTCGACCCCGAACTCGGCGATCATCTCCTGGGCGCCGATGATCCCGACGCCGGGGATCTCATCGAGCTGGGCCACCTGGCGCGCGAAAGGGGCGATCACCTCATCGATGCGGCCGGTCAGCGCCTCTATCTGGGCAGTCAGCGCATCGGTGCGCTGCAGCATCATCTTGAGCAGGTAGCCGTGGTGATCGCGGAAGTGCCCGGTCAGCGCCTCCTGCAAGACGCTGATCTTGCCGCGCATGGAGCCGCGGGCCAGCCGGGCAAGCACATAGGGGTCGCGCTGCCCGGCGATCAGCGCTTCCAGCATGTCCCGCCCGGAAACCCCGAAGATGTCACTGATCACCGCCGACAGCTTGATCTGGGCGTCTTCTAGCAGCTTCTCCGCGCGCTGCTTCTCCCGGGTCCGCTCCTGGATGAGCGTGCGCCGGTAGCGGCACAGATCCCGCAGCTCCCGCTGCCACGGCGGCGGCACGAACGACGGGCGCAGCATCCCCCGCTCGGCCAGCTTGCACAGCCACACCGCATCCAGGCGGTCCGTCTTCGGCCGGCCGGGCACGTTCTTCACGTCGCGGGCATTGACCACCCAGCACTCGACGGCGTCTTCGAGCAGGTAAAAAGGCGGCTTCCAGTATGACGAGGTGGCCTCCATCACGCACAAGCTCACGCCCTGGCACACCAGCCAGTCCTGCAGCTCCAGCAGCGACCGCGTCGTGGTGGCGAACGTGCGGACCTCCTGCACGCGCCGCCCCGGCTTGTCCTCGTGCGGAACCCGCACGCAGCACACCAGCGACGCCTTGCCGACATCCAGCGCGGCCACCCGCGCCACCAGCTCGGCCGCCTCCTCGGTGATCTCCTCCATCCCATCCGTCCCCTCCGTTGCACAAGCCAGATTCCAGCGGCTGCCCGCAGGAGCCAGCAGGGACAACAAGGCGGAATCGCGTGCTCACGGCAACAATGCAGGACCCTGGAGGAGGCTCCCGGCGACCAGACTCTTAGACGGGCTCACAGCACCAAGCAGAACCGGCGTCAGCGGGCAACCATCCCCGATTTTCACGCCTGCAGGGCGTCACGTCCCGGGATACCCAGGACTCTTAGCTTCCGCCTCCCCAGTGGCAGAGATCTCGACGCCTGGGATATATGGCTGACAGCCCTGGGCGTTGATCATTCTGCGCCGCGTCAGGTGCATCTGGGCTGGGCGGTGGACATCGATGGGCCGGACGGCCTCCTCATCCAGTTGCATACCCACGAACGGCTCAGCGGCGATCCGGACTGAGACTCCGTCCCGCCTCGCACGCTTGATGGCACCATTGCTGGCATGCCCGATAACTCGTTGCCGGTGGAGTGGCACGGTAGGCAGGTGGTCGTCGTGCTACCTGAGCACGTTGACGTCGGCAACGCAAGCGCGATTCGCGACCAGCTGCTGGCCCTGATCAACCGAGGGGCGGCCGTGGTCATCCTGGACATGACCGGTACGACCTCCTGTGACCACGCCGGGATGGATGCGATCGCGCGTGCCTATCAGCGGGCCGTCATCAACGGCACTCCGCTGCGGCTCGCGGTAACCGCACCGATCATCAGGCGCGTGCTGAGCATTGAAGGGATCGACCGCCTGGTCTCGATCTTCCCGACAGTCGCGGCGACGCTTGCAGCCGGGCCACAGCCGGAAGGCGAACCCGCAGCCGACACCTCGCGATCCGGCGACCGGCGCGCAGCGGGGGTGGCGCCTCAGCCAGCGCTGGGCGGTATGACACCTGCTCTGCTGTGGCAGGTCATCGACGCGCTAGGCGACGGGCTGGCGCTGACCCAGGACGACGGCGAAATCGTGCTGGTTAACCGGCGCTGTGCGGAGATGTTCGGATATCAGAAAGATGAGCTGGTCGGGAAGCGCGTCGAAGTGCTGGTTCCTGCTGACCTGCGGGCAGTCCATGAGCGCGAACGGGCGCAGTACGTGCGGCGACCGACCGCCCGGCCGATGGGGGAGCGCGCCCGACTGGTTGGGGTTCGTAAGGACGGCGCGACCATTCCCGTCGAGATAAGCCTGAGTCCTGTGCCGACGTCAACGGGTCACCTCGTCCTCGCGGTCATCCGCGACAGCACCCCGCCGAGGCGTCGCCGCGACCTGGTGGATCTGGCCAGAGCCGCTGCCGCCGAGGAAACACGCCGCAGCCGCAAACTTCTCGACGCGGTTGTCCACAGTCTGTTCGAGGTAGGAGTCAGCCTGCAGGCCGCCGCGGCCTTGCCTGAAGATGTGGCGCGGCACCGCATCGCTGAGGCGTTCGCGCGCCTGGACGACACGATCCACCAGATCCGCACTTACGAATTTGACGAGCTCGGCGACGACTGGGTGACCTGACGCGTGAGGACGGCTGCCACGTTCGCGAGGAAACGCCTGACCGTCGTCGTGGCGACCCTGTGCATGACCGCGCGATCCACCGCCTCACCGGCCCGCCCGAAGGGCGGCCGGTAGGAGCCCGTCAGCGTCAGCAGGGTGAGATTCTCACCCGCAGGAGCCAGTCGGACATCGGCGTCGAGGACGGGAAACAGTCCTGATCCACGCCCGGTGGCCTCCCAGCGGATCGCCAGCCCGGCGGAGTCTGTCGTGCCCGCTAGTTCGCATGCGTGCACTCGGACCAGCCGGGAAAACCCGGCGACACCGACTCGGGTAGGCCCGCCGGTTGCGCCGCCATAGGCATCCTGCGCCGACCCGAACAGCGCGCCGCTTGCAGCGAGCGGTGCCAGCCCTGCTCGCGCGGCATCGAAGTCCGTGTCAAGCATGACCTGGTCAACTAGGAACATAGCTGCCAGTACACCTCGGTGACGCGCCGGCCGGACAGGGCCTTTAGTCGGCCCCGAGCAGGACGAAGGCTGGCGTCGCGACCCGCTGCGCGCTTCCTGCGATGACATTGCGCCGGTCCTCGCTCCGGTATGCCGAGCTTGGACGAAAGCCAGCTGATCGCGACCGGTAACCGGCGCACGAGGTACGGACGACCCCGCCGCCGGGCCCTTGGCCCAATCTCCGCTGGGTACAACTGCGGTGCGGGGACTGCTGGGGACGGGGGCAACGATGAGCAGCGAGCGCCGCGAGCAGCGCCGGGATGGCACGACCGTGGGAGACGTGATGACCGCGAAGGTGCTGGCCGTGACACCTAATACAGATTTCAGGAAACTCGCAGTGATATTCCGGGAAAACCGGGTTAGCGCCTGCCCGGTCGTCAATGACGCAGGCCAGGTCCTGGGTGTGGTGTCGGAGGCCGACCTGCTGCACAAGGCGGCCGAGACCGAGTTCCCGGAAGGCCCGATCCGGCTGCAGTGGAAGCTCAGCGAGAAGTCGAAGGCGACCGCGGTCACGGCAGACCAGCTCATGACGTCACCGGCGGTGACCATTCACGCTGATGCACCGGTCACCGTGGCGGCTAAGACTATGCAGGACCGTAGTCTCAAGCGGCTGCCGGTCGTGGATGAGGGGGACAAGCTGATAGGCATTGTCAGCCGGGTCGACGTCCTCAGCGTCTACGAGCGTCCCGACAGCGCCATCCAGGCCGATGTTCAGCGGATCGTCGGCGACGAGTTCGGGCTGGCACCGGAACGGATAGCAGTGACCGTGACGGCCGGCATCGTGACCCTGGCGGGAAGCGTGCGCAGTCGGGACCTCGCGCTCCACCTCGTGGCGCACACGCGACACGTCGACGGCGTCGTCGCGACCAGAGACCGGCTGACCATCAGCGACGCCTGACCGAGGCGGCCGCCGAACCCGTCGCGCAGCCGTGATGATGATCACGGCGTGCGGGCTGGGGCTGGGGCGAATGCACAAGTGCTCCCGCCCGGGACGGTGGTCTCGGGCGGGAGCTTTTCCCCTGGCCGGGTTCGGGGTGGCCAGCTGAGGCTGGCCGGGTCGGGTGGTCAGCTCATGTGGTGGTGACCGGGGCGCGGCGGCCGACCTTGGCCAGCAGTTCCTTGTCGGGTCCGGTGCGCCGCAGGTGCACGAAGCCGAGGATGGACAGGATGAGCATCAGGCCGGCTGCGGCGTAGGACACGATCGCGCCGATGAGGGCGATCTGGGCGAAGGTCCAGAAGCCGTAGGCCTCC
>JASHSZ010000168.1 GCA_030040815.1 Streptosporangiaceae bacterium | reverse complement strand
TCGCGTCAGTGGTGGCCCGACGTACTCGTACACGCTCGGAATCTTCACACGGCGTCGTACGCCAGCGCGACACGAACAAACGCGCTCAGTTCGGCAGGATCGCCAGTACCGACGGCGTGCAACATCCGCGCACGAGATGCCGACGCGTTTGGGGTGTCGCCCATGGGATCATCTGCGCATGTGGCTCACCTCGTACGACATCGAACCCGTATGGGGGCCAATCGAGGTGAACCTCGTCGGCCGGGCCAGGATCGGACACCGCACGGACTGGGCATGGGCAACCCTCGATCCGCCGCTGCGAATCGACGGGAAAGCCCGCGACCGCGTGCTCTTGGGCGCGCGTCATCAAAGGGATTCGGTCTGGTCAGAGCCAGAGCGGTGGCCTGTCCACGTCTATGTCTGCGTACCCGAGGCAACGGCTGAATCGAGAAACGACTTCACTCGCGAACAGGTGGCCATTGCGTACTGGGGACTGCTTCACCAGTCCAAAGAACGAGCGGAGATCGACCAGTACTAGCTGGTCTACCGCACGTCGGCAGATCCGGCCTCCGAGGGCTACTGCCCGGCCGCGAGTAGCTCGCCCATGACGGTCCCACCCGTGCGCAGCACTGGCCTCAGTTCCTTCCGGTAGACGAGTTCGGTGGTGCGCGTGGTCGAGTGCCCCGCAAGCGCCGCGATCTCCTCGATCGTCACGCCTGCCTCACTGGCGATGCTGACGAAGGTGTGACGCAGCTCGCGTGGCGTCCAAGACTCGCCCAATCCGGCTGCCTTGGTGAGTCGGCGCATAGAGCGCCTGATGTTATGCGAGTCCAGTTCGGTGCCGATGGACGTGGCGAACACGAGGCCGGTCTCGTGCCAGAGTTCGCGAGCCTGTGCGCGGTCGCGCTCCTGCTGCGTCTGACGACGCCGTAGCGCCTCAACGGCCTGGGGCGCGATCTCCAACGTTCTCCGGGACTTGACGGTCTTCACGTCCCCGTGAGCCCGCGTCGAGCGCCAGACGTGGATGATCCCTGCTCCCAGGTCCACGTGGTCCCAGCGAAGCGCCCGGCACTCCTCAGGCCGGATACCGGTCATCACGGACAGGATCAGGTAGGAGCCGATAGTCGGGTCGCCCTCGGCGGCCTGCACGAGCCTGATCGCCACGTCGCGGGTCATCGCCTTCGACGGCCGTCCGGCCGTCTGGCCTTGCGGGCGCTCGGCGAGCGCCGAGACGTTGCGGCCTACTAGGTCGTGCGCTGCTGCCCGTTGAACCGACCGGGTGAGCACGTTGTGTGCGATCTGGACGGAGCGCGTCGAGCGCGTCTTGGCGATGCTGACGAGCGCACGGCGCACATCGGTCGCGGTCAGGTCGCGCAGCGGCTTTCGTCCGATGATGTCGAGCAACGGCACAACGCCGTCCAGGTACAACTTGCGTGTTCGCTCGCTGCGCCCGTCGAGTCCGTGCGCGAGCCAGTCCTCGACGCACTCCTCCACCGTGTAGGTGCCGCTGCTGCGGACGCCCTGGCGCTGCTCGTGAATCTTGGCCTTGAGCTTGGCGATCGCTTCGGGCTTGGTCTTGGCCGACACTTTGACGCGCACGCGTTTGCCGTTGACGACTTCGGACGTGACGCCACGCCAGAGCCCGAGGCATCCGCGATGCCACTTCGGGTCCCTGCACTCCCCCCGGTGTTCAAAGCTGATCGACCCGTCGCCCCTGCGGCCTGCCATCGTGGCCCCTTTCATGCTGGTCAGAGGACCAATCTAACAGAAAGGGACCACTATGGGGGACCACTAGCGTCGATGATACGGAGTTAGATCAAGGAATCTGCAGATCAGATGTGGTGGGCGCAACTGGGTTCGAACCAGTGACCCCTCGCTTGTAAGGCGAGTGCTCTACCGCTGAGCTATGCGCCCCGGACCTCGGCTCGCTGAAGTCGCTGTGAGGTACAAGACGATACCGTCAGCCTCGATCCGTTACACCAGTCTGGCGCCGCCACTGACCTCTCTCCGCGCCGCGCCATTGTGGTCTGGTGCCGCAGGGAGTGGTTCATGCCTAGGGCGAGGACATGTCTGGCACGGACTGCGTGGTTCTGCGATAGCCGGACGGCATGCGTCCCGGTCAGGTTGGCGTGGTGATCCTCGGCAGGGTGATCACCGGCGACATCGCGGTCACAGTGGTCGACCTCGCCATTCGCAACTTCATCCGAGCGGAAGAGGCTGCCAGCACGCAGCGAACCGGCAGCCCGAACCAGGACTGGTAGCTTGTCCCGCTCGGAAAGGCTTAGCGAGCGGACCACGCACCGCCACGGGGGGCGCCGACACGGCGGCGGACATCGCCGCGACCGTCCTCTTCCTGGCCTCGCTGGCCGCGCAGCACATCACCGGCCAGGTGATCCACGCCAACGGCGACGCGCTCAGCGGGTGAGGCTGTCCCTTGCGATCGCCGCGACCTCACCGGCCACGGCGAGCCGGTTCTGCAGCCAGGCGATCCGCCCGTCCATGACGGGACCGGTGACGCCACCGGCCAGTGCCAGCTCGAGGTGCGCCGAACCGATGACCGCGGCCGCGTACGCCACCGCGGCGGGCAGTAGATCCCGCTCCGCCGACGACGGCACGCGGACGCCGACATAACCCTCGGCGACCGCCGCAATCCGGTCCGGCGACGGCGTGATCAGCCATGGCTCCCGCTGGTTGCCATGCAGCGCCGCGTTCCGGTGGCACTCGGTCAGCGCATTGCCGAGGTCAAGCACCGCGAGCCCGCGGCCGCCGGTCTCCCAGCCGACGAGGGTGACGGCGGACGGCGAGGACTGCACCACATTCCGCGCCCATACGTCATCGTGCACGATCGTTTCGGGCACCGTGCTGGCCCCGGCCGCCACCTCGTCAAGCACCGCGCGGGCCCGGGCGTGCATCGGCCGCCACGCGGCTGGCAGCGCACCAGTCGCCCGGTCCAGCCGCGCCCGGCTCGCCGGCACCGCGGCTGACGGATGTCGGCCCGCCAGGCCGGGCGGCCCGTCGCCGATCCGATCTCCGCCATGCACACCGGCGATCAGGTGCAGGTGGCCCAGCGCGGCACCGACCTGTCGCAACTGGCCGAGGGTCGGCTCCGCAACCGGGCCGGGAACGAAGGTAGTGGCCCAGGTCAGCCACGGGCCCGCGACGCCGATGAGCTCGCCCGTCCTGGTCCGGATCGGCCGTGGCGCTGGGAAAGCTGCGTCGGCGAGTAGCGCGAGCGTGCGAGCCCGGCCGGTTAGCCAGTCGGCGACCGTCTCGCCGATTGCCGACCGGCCGCGCACGGGAACCGGTTCGCCGGCCCGGAAGGCACGGATGACCTGCTTTGAGCCATCTGGCAGCGTTATCAGGTAGCTGACCTTGGCCTGGTGCTCGGACCCGGCCAGGAGGCGCATCTGAGCTGGCGCGACCCACCGCTCGTGGTACTCATCCAGGAGCCGGCCGACAACGGCTGCGTCGGTCACGTCCGCGGCCGTTACGACATGGCGTAGGGGGGCCGCTGTCTGCTCGGCCCGAGCACCTTCGCCAGCGCCCGCTCGACGTCCTCGGCTAGGTCCGCCGCCGCGGCCTCGGACCAGGCGGAGTAGGCCGTGCTACCCGGCGCGACCTGCCCGATCGCGCCGCAGTCCCGGCACTCCACCTCACCCAGCCGGCGCACTAGGTGCACACTGCCGCAGATCTGGCAGCGGTCAAGCTCACTCATCCAGTCGGCAGCGAGCTGGCAGTCCGGGCAGATCAGTACCTGCCGGTCCGCTCGCACGCCGCGACGCCAGGGACTCTCGCCCCGGTCCGGGTCCACCTGCCGTGTACCGCACCGATAGCAGGGCATCCAGCCTGTTCCGATTCTGCCGATCAACCAGAGAGCGCGGCGTTCCCCGCGAGCCGAGAGCTAGCTGAGCTCGGCCAGTGCCTTCTGGTAATCGGCGATCTCACGCGCCTGCGGGATGGGGTTGACGACCTTCCACCGCACGACGCCGTCCTTGTCGATGATGAACGTACCGCGTACGGCGACGCCCATCTTGTCATCAAACACACCGTAGGCCCTGGCCACTTCGCCGTGCGGCCAGAAGTCGGCGAGCATGCTGAAATTGAAATGATCGCGTTCGGCCCACGTCTTCAGCACGAAGAACGAGTCGACCGATACTGCCAGCAGTTCCACGTCGCCCGTGGTGACCTCCGGGAACTGGTCACGGATGGCGCACATCTCGCCTGTGCACACGCCGCTGAATGCCAGCGGGTAGAACACCAGAACGACGTTCTTCTTGCCGCGGAAGCTCGACAGCTTCACCGGCGTGCCGTGCTGGTCTTTCAGCTCGAAGTCCGGGGCGACATCGCCGACATCCACTGCCATGGGACCGTTCCTCTCAGGCGGGTTGTGCGAAAACGCGGACTCTGGGAAAGGACGAACACAGTCTGCCATCGAGATAACGGCAGGCCGGGCCGGGATCCCTTCTTGCCGTCCGGACCGCCACCGCGGCCGGCTGGCCCTTGGTCAGCGGCGAGCCTTCGGCGCTACCAGCCGACTGGCCGACCAGTTGCGGCCGGCGCTGACCGTCGAAGTCTGCGACAGCCCGGCGGTCGGCGCTGACTCGCCGATCTCGCTGGGCTCCACATGGCCAGGCCGCCCGGTCTTCGGGGTGAGCAGCAGGATGTATCCGCCGTCTGCCAGTGGCGTCAGCGCGTCTACCAGGGCGTCGACAAGGTCGCCATCGCCCTCGCGCCACCACATCAGCACGCCGTCCACGACATCGTCGTAGTCTTCGTCGACAAGCTCGGCGCCTTCCAGCGCCGCGACCGAGTCGCGCAGCGCCTCGTCCACGTCGTCGTCGTAACCGATCTCCTGCACCACGTGGCCTGGCTTGACGCCAAGCCGCTCAGCCAGGTCGCGCTGGTCCTGCGCCTGGCCCGCGGTCGCGCTCACTTAAGTCCTCCTGGTCCTTTCCGCCGCGGCTGTACTCGGAGAACCCTCGAACTTGGCACATGCCCAGCCTCGGGTGGTCTACACAGCCGCACGCGTCGTCGCTGCTCCTGATCGCACAGTTCACACTGGGTCGGCGCAGTACGCAAGTCACAATTAGGCTGCATAGCGGCATCGACCCGGCGGGTCCCGGAGTGCCAGCCGTGCCAGTCGGCGATGCGGCTGCTGCCGCTTGTGCAAGGCGCTATGCCTGATAGGCGAAAATAGAGGTAGAAGCCACCCCGTCGCGGCCGTCAGGGTTACTGGCCAGTAGGTCCGTACCGCAGGGTAGGGGTGCACTCTCCGGCGGCGCGTACGAGGATTGGAGCAGACAGCCGACTTCAACGCGGCCGCACCGGCCCGATTGCGAGGAAGACACCCGTGGCCTCCGGACGTCAGCGCTTTTCCATCATCAGCGACGGACTGCCGACCCAGCTGCCGGACATCGATCCGGAGGAAACCAGGGAGTGGCTGGAGTCCTTCGACGACATTGTCCGGACCCAGGGTCGCAGCAGGGCGCGATACGTGATGCTACGGCTGCTGGAGCGGGCGCGCTCGCAGCAGGTCGGCGTGCCCGGCCTGCGCAGTACCGACTACATCAACACCATCCCGCCCGAGGGCGAGCCGTGGTTCCCCGGCGACGAGTACGTCGAGCGGCGGATCCGTGCCTACATCCGGTGGAATGCGGCCGTCATGGTGAGCCGCGCCAACCGGCCGGGACTGGGCGTTGGCGGCCACATCGCCACCTATGCCTCCGCGGCCAGCCTCTATGAGGTCGGCTTCAACCACTTCTTCCGTGGCAAGGACCACGGCGAGTCGGGCGACCAGGTGTTCTTCCAGGGGCACGCCGCGCCCGGCATTTACGCCCGCGCGTTCCTTGAGGGCCGGCTGACCGAGCAGCAGCTCAACGGGTTCCGGCAGGAGCTGTCGCACCCCGGCGGCGGACTGCCGTCCTATCCGCACCCGCGACTGATGCCCGACTTCTGGGAGTTCCCGACTGTATCTATGGGCCTGTCCGCGATCAACGCCGTTCACCAGGCCCGGTTCAACCGTTACCTGCTGGCCCGCCAGATCAAGGACACGAGCCGGTCGCACGTCTGGTGCTTCCTGGGCGACGGGGAGATGGACGAGCCGGAGGCGCGCGGCGCGATCAGCCTTGCTGCCCGCGAGGAACTCGACAACCTGACCTTCGTGATCAACTGCAACCTGCAGCGCCTCGACGGTCCGGTCCGTGGCAACGGCAAGATCATCCAGGAACTGGAGGCGGCCTTCCGCGGCGCTGGCTGGAACGTGATCAAGGTGATCTGGGGCCGGGACTGGGACCCGCTGCTGGCCAAGGACACCGACGGCGTGCTGGTCAACAAGATGAACACCACCCCAGACGGGCAGTTCCAGACCTACGCCGTCGAGAACGGCGCGTACACGAGGGAGAACTTCTTCGGCGGCGACCCCCGGCTGCGGGCGATGGTCGAGCACATGTCCGACGACGAGATCCGCAACCTGTCCCGCGGCGGTCACGACTACCGGAAGGTCTACGCCGCGTTCAAGGCGGCGACTGAGCACGTCGGCCAGCCGACCGTGATACTCGCGCACACCATCAAGGGCTGGACGCTCGGCCCGGACTTCGAGGCCCGCAACGCCACCCACCAGATGAAGAAGCTCACGGTCGCCGAGCTCAAGGAATTCCGCGACCGGCTCTATCTGGAGATCCCGGACAAGGCTCTGGAGGCGGAACTGCCGCCTTACTACCACCCAGGCGAGCAGTCTGACGAGATCCAGTACATGAGGGAACGGCGCGCCGCCCTCGGGGGTTACCTGCCACGCCGGGTCGTGCGGGCCAGGCCGCTCGCCCTGCCTGCGGACTCGGCCTATGAGGAGCTGCGCCGCGGCTCGGGCAAGCAGCCGGTAGCCACCACCATGGCGTTCGTCCGGCTGCTCAAGGACCTCATGAAGGACGCTGAGATAGGCGCCAGGTTCGTGCCGATTATCCCCGACGAGGCCCGCACATTCGGCATGGACTCGCTGTTCCCGACGGCCAAGATCTACGACCCGCACGGGCAGACGTACGAGGCAGTGGACCGCAACCTGCTGCTGTCATACAAGGAGTCCGCTCGAGGCCAGATCCTGCACGAGGGGATCAGCGAGGCCGGCGCGATGGCATCGGCGATCGCGGCCGGCACCGCGTACGCCACGCACGCCGCCCACATGATTCCGGTCTACATCTTCTACTCGATGTTCGGCTTCCAGCGGACCGGCGACGAGATGTGGGCGATGGGCGACCAGATGGGTCGCGGCTTCCTGCTCGGCGCCACGGCGGGCCGTACCACCCTGACCGGGGAGGGGCTGCAGCACAACGACGGTCACTCGCCGTTGCTCGCCTCCACCAATCCGGCCTGCGTAAGCTACGACGCAGCGTGGGCCTACGAGCTCGCCTACATCGTGAAGGACGCACTGCGCCGGATGTACGGGGAAGCGCCCGAGCACCCGAACGGCGAGGACATCTTCTACTACCTGACCGTCTATAACGAGCCGTACGTGCAGCCCGCCGAGCCGGCCGATTATGAGGGCGGCCGGGACGCGCTCGAGCGCGCGATCCTGCGCGGCCTGTACCGCTACTCGATCGCGCCGCAGCTCGCCGCCGACGCGCCCACCTGGTCGACCACCGGGGAGCACCCGCATGCCCAGATCCTCGCCTCGGGGGTCGCGCTGCGGTGGGCGCTGGACGCGCAGCGTCTGCTGGCCGAGGACTGGGGCGTGCAGGCAGCGACGTGGTCCGCGACCAGCTGGACAGAGCTGCGCCGCGAGGCGCTGCAGATCGACGAGTGGAACATGCTCAGGCCGGACGCCGAGCACCGGGCGCCTTATGTCAGCCGGGCGCTGGAGGGACACCCGGGCCCCGTCGTCGCGGTGAGCGACTGGATCAAGGCGGTTCCTGACCAGATCGCCCGGTGGGTGCCCGCCCCGTTCGCCTCACTTGGCACCGACGGCTGGGGGTTCTCCGATACCCGCCCGGCCGCCCGACGGTTCTTCCATGTCGACGCGCAGTCCATCACGGTCGCCGTGCTCGCCCAGCTCGCCCGCCTCGGCGAGGTCAAGCCCGAAGTGGTGAGCCAGGCGATCAGCCGGTACGGGCTCGACCTCGACGTCAGCGACGCCCTGTAAGAGCCGGGTTGGGCCGCCGACTGCGGATGACCGCCGAGCTGCGCGACTGGCTTGCCGAGCTCGGCGAATCGGAGCCGCTGGCGGCCGCCGAGGTCGGCGCGGCGCTGGTCGCCGTCCTGGAGTCCGCCGACCTTTCCGGCCTCGCAGTTGTAGGCCTGCCGGGGCGCTCGGCCGCGCCGATCGCTGACGACCTGCGGGAGGTGGCGGATCACGCGTATCAGCGGCGACTGGAGGAACTGCAGGTCCTCCGGAGACGCCTCGCCGACGCCGCTACCGCGCGCCGGGCGACCGAACTTGCCCTCAGCACCCGGCAGACCGCAGGCGCCGACGACGCTGCGGTCATAGCAACCCTGGCCGAGCGGCTCGCAGCAGCCCAGCTGAGCGAGGCCCGCCTCGCACGCATCAGCCAGGAGATTCAGGCTGAGGTCGACGCGTTTCGGACGGCCAGGGAGACCGCGAAGGCGCGCTATACGGCAGCCGAGGCGACCCTGCGGATAGCCGAAGCCATCGAGGCGGCTGGCGGCGAACCCGATCCTGACCTCGCCCAGCGGCGCGAAGACCTCCGCGCAGCCGAGGAACGACTCCGGGCACTGCTATTTCCGGCCGAAAGGACGTCCGTCATCCGCCAGCAGTCTCACCGGGCCGATGCTGGCGAGCCGCCCGCAGCCGAGCCTCCGGCGCCGCCTCCGCCCCAGCCTCGAGCCGAGCCAGTGCGAGGGCTATTGGAGCTGCGGGCAGACCCGCTTGGGTCCGACCTTCGGATCCTCCTCGCGGAGGAGCCAGCCGACACGGTGACACTACTGGCCGTGCTGGAGGGACCCGAGGCAGTCAGCGAGCACGGCGCCCGGGCGATCACGCTCGCAGGCGACTTGCTGACCGAGATCCGCGAGGAGGGCTGGCCGGCCGACCTCGACGAGGTCGTGCTGGCCGACCGAGACGAGTTCGTCGCTCAGTTCTTCCCGGCCGACGACGGCAGCATTGCCCGCCGAGCCGGCGGGCTCGCCGCCATGACGCCATTGGGAAAGCTGCGGGCCGACCTGCACCTGACCGTTGAGGACGTAGCCGCACGGTCGGGCCTCTCCGCAGGCCGGGTGGCGGCCATCGAGCGCGACGGACTCCGGGCTGCGCGCGTACACGAGGCCGTCGCGCTAGCCCGGGCGCTCGGCGCACGGCTCGAGCTGCCTGCTGGCTCAGGCCCGCTCGCAGGCAGCTAGGACTGGCCGATGGGAGCGGGATCACACTGGCTATAGGCAGGGCAATCCCGCTCCCATGGGAGCGCTCTGCGCGCGCCGACCGGGCTAGGGTGAGGCAGTGACCAGGCCCGCGGCGATCCCGCGGTCCCGATGATGCGTAACGCCGACGCGGCACTCGCGCCGCTGCGCCATCGCAACTTCGCCATCCTGTGGACAGCCAGCCTGGTCTCCAACGTCGGCAGCTGGATGCAGACGGTCGCGATCGGCGCGCTGGTGGTGTCCAAGACCGGCGAGGCCAGCTGGGCCGTGCTGGTGGCGGCGGGGGCGTTCCTCCCAATTGGCGTGCTGTCCCCGCTCGGCGGCGCACTCGCTGACCGGCTGCCGCGCCGACCGGTGATCGCCGCCGGCAACCTAGCCGAGGCGCTGGTGGCGGCGGCGCTAGCCGCACTGATCTCAGGGGGCCATGACGATCCGCTCGGCTTGCTTGGACTCGTCACCCTGCAGGGCTGCGCGTCCGCTCTGATCGGCCCGTTCAGCCAGGCAATACTGCCTGACCTCGTGCCACGCTCGCAGTTCCTGGCGGCGAGCTCGCTGAACTCCGCCCAGTGGAACGCCGGCCGGATCGTCGGGCCGGCCCTCGCGGGGGCGACCATCGCCGCGTTCGGCTTCGGCGCCAGTTTCGCTGCCAACGCGGCGTCCTTCCTGGCCGTCGTCGTAGCGGTGTCGTTCGTACGCCTGTCACCGCCGCCCGGTCGACCCGGACCCGTACTCGCCGCGCTGCGCGAAGGGCTGACAGCCACCCGGGCACAGCCATCCTGCCGGGCCGCCATCATCGCGATGGGCGTGGTCGCTTTCGTGGCCGCTCCGTTCATTGCCCTCGTCCCTGCCATGGCCCTGCGACTCAGTCACGGCGGGCCCGCCGCAGTCGCGGCGGCGACCTCACAGCTCACCACCGCGCAGGGACTCGGTGCGGTGGCCGGGGCGCTGCTCATCGCCCCCCTCGCAGCCCGGATCGGGCGCGGCCGGCTGCTTGGCTGGAGCCTGGCGCTGCTGCCGGGAGCCCTCGCGTGGTACGGAGTCGCGCCCAATCGCTGGTGGGGCATCATTGCCCTCTTCGCCGTCGGCCTGGTCTACCTCGGCGTGCTGTCCGGCCTGTCCACCGTGGTCCAGCTCGCCGCTCCGGCTGCCTACCGCGGCCGGGTTATCAGCTTCTTCCAGGTGGCCCTCGGTGTCAGCTATCCCATCGGCGCTCTGCTGCAGGGCCCGCTCGCCGACGCCATCGGCATCCGGTGGACGACGACCGGGTCGGCCGTCGTGCTGGCGCTGCTGAGCCTGATCGCGTGGTCCCGCTGGCCGGGCTTCGCCGCGGCTCTCCTCGGCACCCGGCAGATCGGCCTAGGCGACGAGGCTGTCCGCGCCACTTCACCGGACATGGCACGCTGAGGGCATGGCTGGACGGTCTCATGGTGCTCCTGCCCGCCCGCCTGGGCGGGTGCGGGCCGAGACGATCACCCGGCTTGAGGCATCGATGGGCGCACTCGGCACGGCAGCCGTGCAGTCGATGGACCGGCGGCTGCCCTGGTTCCGGGCCATGTCAGCCGAGCACAGATCCTGGCTCGGCCTGGTCGCCCAGGCCGGCGTCGCGGCGTTCGTCGACTGGGTCAAGCATCCCGAGCGGACCAGGCCGGCCGTCGCGGGCGAGGTGTTCGGCACCGCGCCGCGGGAGCTCGCCAGGGCCGTCACGCTGCAGCAGGCCGTCGACATGGTCCGTGTCATCGTTGACGTCGTCGAGGCGCAGGTCGATGAGCTGGCCGCGCCGGGCGGCGAGGCGGAGCTGCGCGAGGCGGTGCTGCGCTACACCAGGGAAATCGCGTTCGGGACCGCCAAGTTCTACGCGCGCACGGCCGAGGCGCGCGGCGCCTGGGACGCCCGGCTCGAGGCGCTGGTGGTCGAGTCGCTGGTGCGCGGCGAGGTCGACGAGGGGCTGCAGTCCTGGGCGTCGGCGCTGAACTGGTCGTTCAGCCCGGTGACGGTGATCGTCGGAACGATCGGGGACGGCGATGGCACCGACGCGGCAAGCCTCATCGACGAGTTCCGGATGGTCGCCCGCCGCGCCCGGCTCGACCTGCTGGCGGGCGTGCACGGCAGCCGCCTGGTGCTGATCGTGGGCGGCAGTGCCGACCCGCTCGCCGCGGCCGGGCACTTCGCCGGGCACTTCGGGCCTGGCCCGGTCGTCGTGGGTCCTCCGGCGGCCGACCTCCAGTCCGCCGTTGGCTCGGCCGACGAGGCGCTCGCGGGGCTGCGCGCCGCGGACGGCTGGCCTGAGGCGCCGCGGCCAGTGCTCGCCAGTGATCTGCTGCCGGAACGTGCGCTGGACGGCGACCCATCGGCCCGCGCGGCGCTGATCGAGGAGGTCTACGAGCCGCTGCTCCGCGGCGGCACCTCGCTGCTCGACACGGTGATGACCTACCTTGAGCAGGGAAACTCTCTGGAGGCCACCGCCCGGCTGCTGTTCGTGCACCCGAACACCGTCCGCTACCGGCTTCGACGGGTCACCGAGCTCACCGGCATCATGCCGGGCGACGGCCGGGGCGGGTACACCCTGTGGACCGCCGTCATCCTTGGCCGCCTCGCGCACAAGGGAACATGACTTGTAGAGTTCCTACACGCCTCGACGCCCAAAGTTCGTTCACTTCCGCATGGGTATGGCGGACTCCTACAGTGCAGGCTATGACAATGCTCTTCCTCGCCAGTCCTGGCCAGGGTGCCCAGACACCGGGTTTTCTGTCTGCCTGGCTCGAGCTGCCAGGTTTTGCTGACCGGCTCGCGGGCTGGTCCGACCTGGCGGGCTGCGACCTGATCCGGGCCGGGACCGTTGCGGATGCCGACGAGATCAGGGACACGGCGGTCGCCCAGCCACTGCTCGTCGGTGCCGCCATCGCGGCCGCGCTCGACCAAGTTGTCACCGGAGCCCACCCGGTCAGCCGGCAGTCGGTGGGCGTGGCCGGGCACAGCGTCGGTGAGCTGGCCGCGGGCGTGCTCGCGGAGGTGATCACCGCAGCGGACGCGATGCGGCTGGTGGGTGTCCGGGCTCGCAGCATGGCGGCGGCCGCGGCGGCCGAGCAGACCGGCATGACCGCGGTCCTCGGCGGTGACGAAGCCGCGGTGCTGGCCGCGATCGAAGCGCACGGGCTGACGCCGGCGAACGTGAACGGCGCAGGCCAGATCGTCGCGGCCGGAACGCTGGCGCAGCTGGCGGCCTTCGCCGACCACCCGCCACCCGGCGCCCGGCTCCGACCGCTGTCGGTGGCCGGCGCGTTCCACACCCACCACATGGCGCCGGCCGTCCACGCGCTCGCCGCGGCCTCGGCAGACCTCCAAGCCCGCGATCCCGTCCGGCCGCTGCTGTCCAACCGGGACGGTACGGTGGTCAAGTCCGGACCTGACTGGCTGGACCGGATCATCAACCAGGTCAGCGCCCCGGTGCGGTGGGACCTGTGCATGCACACGATGGAATCGCTCGGGGTGACGGCGCTCATCGAGCTGCCGCCGGCGGGCACCCTGACCGGACTGGCCAAGCGCGGGCTGCGGGGCATCCAGCTGGTCGCGCTGAAGACGCCGGACGATCTGGACGCCGCGCGCGCGCTGCTGGCCGAGCACGCCGACAGTCACCGCGACCACCACGCACCGGAGTGGCGGCTGCTCGTGGCTCCAGCCGCCGGGGTCTTCCGCGCCTCGGCCGGACACCCGGATGGTGTCGAGCCGGGCACCCAGGTGAGCCATGACACCGACCTCGGACGGGTGGAAATACGCGGGGGCGATCAGGCGATAACGACCTCGTTCCCCGCCACGGTCATGGAGTGGCTGGTCGAGGATGGCGACCCGGTCAACGCGGGACAACCTCTCCTGCGGCTGCTGCCCACGACAGCCGAGTAAGGGCGAGCACACCCATGCCAGCGACGGGCGAAAGGCACACACGATGCGACTGACCGAGGGCCAGGCGGGCGCGCGCGTGCTCGCCTTCGGCGGCTACCAGCCCGCGAGGGTCGTCACCAACGACGAGCTTGCGCAGACCGTGGAAACCAGCGACGAGTGGATCCGCTCCCGGGTGGGCATCGCCAGCCGGCGCATCGCGGGCCCAGACGAGACGGTGGCTGACATGGCCGTGCAGGCCGGCGGCAAGGCGCTGGCCGGCAGCGGGCTGTCACCCGCCGACATCGACCTGGTGATCGTCGCCACCTGCACGCCCGAGGTGCAGATCCCGAACACGGCCGCAACCGTGGCGAGGCGGCTCGGCATCGTCGCACCCGGTGCCTACGACATGAACGCGGCGTGCGCGGGCTTCTGCTACGGGCTCGCGAACGCCGCGGACGCGGTCCGCACTGGCACCGCCCGCAACGTCCTGGTGATCGGCGCCGAGAAGCTGTCCCAGTGGGTCGACTGGACCGACCGGTCGACGTGCATCATCTTTGCCGACGGGGCCGGTGCCGCGGTCGTTGGCCCGGTCGCCGACGCGGCGGACGCGCCCGGCATCGGCCCGGTGCTGTGGGGCAGCGACGGTGACCTGGCCGACAAGATCTACATCAAGGACCGGAACGCGTTCATCTTCCAGGAGGGCCAGGCGGTATTCCGCTGGGCCACCACGGCGCTCGCCCCGCTCGCCGTCGCTGCGTGCGAGAAGGCGGGCGTGGCGCCGGGTGAGCTGGCCGCGTTCATCCCGCACCAGGCGAACCTGCGGATCGTCGAGGCGATCGCCCGCAAGGTGGGCGCGCCGCAGGCGATCGTGGCGACCGACATCGTCAACGCCGGCAACACCTCGTCCGCGTCGATCCCGCTGGCGCTGTCACGAATGATCGAGCGCGGCGAGGTCCAGTCCGGCCAGTACGCCCTCCTGGTCGGCTTCGGCGCAGGCATGTGCTACGCCGCCCAGGTGATCAAGGTACCCTGACCTCGCTCCCGGTCCGGGAGCATCCATCACCCCGAGCAGCACTGCAGAAGGAGCAACACATCATGGCCATGACGGAGCAGGAGATCCTGGCGGGTCTGGGCGAGATCATCGACGAGGTCGCCGGCGTTCCCGCCGACCAGGTGACGCCCGACAAGACGTTCGTCGACGACCTCGACATCGACTCGCTGTCGATGGTGGAGATCGCGGTCGCGGCGCAGGACAAGTTCGGCGTCGAGATCCCTGACGATCAGCTCAAGGACCTCAAGACGGTACAGGACGTGATCGACTACGTCCGGCGCGCCGAGGTGTCAGCCTGACGCAGTAGTCGCCGACTGGGCGAGGAGCGAAACAACGGTGGGTAGCGAGCGGACACGAGTCGTCGTCACGGGGCTGGGCGCCATCACGCCCGTCGGGGCCGACGTCGACAGCACCTGGGAGTCGCTGCTGGCCGGCCGCAGCGGGGTCGTGCAGCTGACGCAGGACTGGGCGGCCGAGCTGCCGGCCCGGATTGCGGCGTGGGCGGCGGTCGACCCGGCCACGCTGATTGACCGGGTGCAGGCCCGCCGTCTCGATCGCTGCGAGCAGTTCGCCCTGGTAGCCGCGCGGGAGGCATGGGCCCACGCCGGCTCGCCGACCGTCGACCCGGAGCGGCTCGGCGTGGTGGTGTCCAGCGGTATCGGCGGCGTCGCCTCGACCCTGTCGGCCTACGACACGCTCAAGGAGAAGGGCTGGTCGCGGCTGTCCCCGTTCACGGTGCCCATGCTGATGCCCAACGGGGCGGCCGGATGGATCGCCATCGAGCTCGGCGCCAGGGCGGGCGTGCACACCACGGTGAGCGCGTGCGCCTCCGGGGCCGAGGCGATCGGATACGGGATGGAGATGATCCGGTCCGGCCGGGCCGACGTGGTGCTGGCCGGCGGTACCGAGGCTGCGATCATCCCGCTGAACATCGCTGCCTTCGCCGCGATGCGGGCGTTGTCGACCCGCAATGACGAGCCCGAGCGGGCGTCCAGGCCGTTCGACAAGGGACGAGACGGCTTCGTGCTCGGCGAGGGCGCGGGCATGGTCGTGCTCGAGTCCGCAGAGCACGCCGCCGCTCGGGGGGCACACGTGCACGCCGTCGCGGCCGGCGTGGGCTACTCCTCCGACGCCCATCACATCGCCCAGCCCGAGCCCGAAGGGATCGGCCTCAAGCTGGTCATCGGCCGGGTACTCGCGGACGCCGGGATCGATCCCGTTCAGGTCACGCACGTTAACGCGCACGCGACCTCGACTCCGGCCGGCGACGTCGTCGAAGCGCAGGCGATCGCCGCGGCGCTCGGCGACGCGGCGCCGGGGGTCGTGGTGTCAGCCACCAAGTCGATGACCGGCCACCTGCTCGGCGGCGCCGGCGCGGTCGAGTCGGTCGCGGCGATCCTGGCTCTCCGCGACCGCATGGCCCCGCCGACGCTAAACCTCGAGGATCCGGACGACGACGCCGGGCTGACCATCTCGGCGTCGCCGCAGGAGCTCAAGCCTCGCGGTGACCGGCCCATGGCCGTGCTCAACAACTCCTTCGGCTTCGGCGGCGCCAACGTGGCGCTCGCCTTCACCGAAGCGTGACCCGTTGTCAGCAGTGCCCGTGCCCCCAGAGGAGACTGACGTGACGATGCTGCAAAGTCCACCGGCTGCACGCCCGGAGCTCAGCGAGGGGAACGGGGTATCTCGTCTCGCCGGGCCTGCCACCGCCAGGCCCGCTCCGGCCGCGACCGCCGAGGCACGGCCGAGCCGCGACCCGCAGTCCCGACTCGAAGCGCTCTTCGATGCGGGCTCGCTGGAATTGCTGCAGCCCGCCGACGACAGCGGCACGCTGGCCGGCATGGGCAGCATCGGCGGCGTGCGCACCGTCGCGTTCGCCAGCGACCCGCGCATCCAGGGCGGCGCCATGGGCTCCGCCGGCTGCAAGCTCATCGTCGCCGCGTACGAGCACGCGGTGCGGACGGGCGCACCGATCATCGGCCTGTGGCACTCCGGCGGTGCCCGGATTCTCGAGGGCGTGGAGAGCCTGCATGCGGTCGGCACCGTGTTCGCGGCGATGACCAGGGCGTCTGGAAAGGTGCCGCAGATCTCGGTGGTGCTCGGCGCGGCCGCGGGCGGCGCCGCCTACGGGCCCGCGCTCACCGACCTGGTGATCCTCTCCGAGCAGGGCCGTATCTTCGTCACCGGGCCGGACGTCGTGCGGAGCGTAACCGGCGAGGACGTGGACATGGAACGGCTCGGCGGGCCTGAGCCGCACAGCCGCCGGTCCGGAGTGGTGCACGTGGTGACCGCCACCGACGCGGATGCGATCGCGAAGGCCAGGGACCTGGTGCTGCTGCTCGGCCACCAGGTCACCGCCGACGAGGTTGTCCTGCCCGACACCGACCTTGCCGCGCTGCTGCCGGAGTCGCCGCGCCGCGCCTATGACGTGCACCCGCTCATCGGCGGGCTGCTCGACGGGCCGGGCATTGAGCTGCACCCGCGCTGGGCGCCGAACATCGTCACCACCCTCGGCCGACTCGGCGGCCGTACCGTCGGCGTCATCGCCAACAACCCGCTCCGGCTCGGCGGCTGCCTCGACGCGACGTCGGCGGAGAAGGCGGCGAGGTTCGTACGGATGTGCGACGCTTTCGGCGTGCCACTGGTGGTGCTCGTGGACGTGCCCGGCTACCTGCCGGGTGTCGGCCAGGAGTGGGACGGCGTGGTGCGCCGCGGCGCCAAGCTGCTGCACGCGTTCACCGAGGCGGTCGTGCCGCGGGTGACGCTGGTGACCAGGAAGGCGTTCGGCGGTGCGTACATCGCCATGAACTCGCGCGCGCTCGGCGCGACGAAGGTGTTCGCGTGGCCGGGCGCCGAGATCGCGGTGATGGGCTCGGTTGCCGCGGTGCGTATCTTGCACCGCCGGACCCTGGCCACCGCCGCGGCAGACGAGCGGCAGCAGGTCGAGGCGCGGCTCGCGGCCGAGCACGAGGAGATCGTCGGCGGCCTGAACCGGGCCGTGTCGGTGGGCGTCGTCGACGAGGTCATCGAGCCAGACAAGACCCGGCAGGCGATCCTCGACGCGATCTGCACGGCGCCGTCCAGCCGCGGCCAGCACGGCAACATTCCGCTCTAGCCGCGGCACGGGCGATCGGACAGGTAGCATCAAGGCCGTCAAAACCGGCGGCCGGCGAGTGGCGGGCTGCCACCAGCCAAAGCAGCGGTGTCGTATGCACAGACCGCCTCACGATCAGTCAGGGCCGTCCGCGCGGACGCGGTGGGCCGGCATCGCCGCGGCATCCATCCTGCTCCTCGGGCTCGGTGCCACCGCGGGCCGACTTATTCCGGGAAGCGGCGACGCCCGGTCAGCGGGCCTGGACGCTGCGCACGGCGACTCGCCGGCCATTGCCGCGAGCCGCACGCCGG
>JASHSZ010000167.1 GCA_030040815.1 Streptosporangiaceae bacterium | reverse complement strand
TTTGACCCCCGCCGACGCGCGGCTGTCGTTCCTGCGGGATTTCGGCCCGGTCTTCGGCACGCTGCCGTTCGTGATCTGGGCCGTCATCATGACGGTCGGCGCGTCCAACGCGGTGAACCTTGCCGACGGCCTCGACGGCCTGGCCACCGGATCGACGGTCGCGGTGCTGGCCGCCTATGTGCTGATCGGGATCTGGCAGGAGCGCAATGACTGCACGGATTTCCTGGCCCCGCAGTGCTACCAGGTGCGCGACCCGCTAGACCTGGCGGTCGTTGCGGCGTCGGTGATGGGCGGTTGTGTCGGGTACCTGTGGTGGAACGCGCCTCCGGCCAAGATCATCATGGGTGATACCGGGTCGCTGGCTCTGGGCGGCGTGCTGGCGGGCCTGGCTATCTGCACCAAAACCCAGCTGCTGCTTGGGATACTCGGCGGCCTGTTTGTGATCATCACGATGTCGGACGTGATCCAGATCGGCGTCTTCAAGGTGACCAGGATCAGAACCGGCACGGGGAAGCGAGTATTCAAGATGGCGCCGCTGCAATTTCACTTCGAGCTGAGCGGCTGGACGGACACGACGATCGTGATCAGGTTCTGGCTGATCTCTGGACTGTGCGTGGCGGTGGGCCTCGCCATCTTCTACGCGGCCTGGCTACAGACCTGACGCCGGGCTTGTCGGCGACCGCGCGCGCTCTGAGCAGCCCTGTGTAGCGTGAAGCGGGCTCGATCTAGGTGCTGAGGGAGTGCGGAGGCGGGGCTGAGATGTTCCGCACCGGCCTGGTTGACGGTGGCCTTCAGGGTGGTACGCGGCCTGCACCCAGTCGGTCTGCCCGGTCCAGGCCGCCCCGGACAAGCGCAGCTCCCTGGTCAAGCTCGGCCCGGCTGGTGATTGCTGACCCACGCTCGATCCGGAACCCGTCGCCCGGTATCCTCGGCAGCACGTGCAGGTGGATATGCATAACTTCCTGCCCGGCGACCTCGCCGTCGGCGACGAAGAGGTTGACTCCCTGGCACGGCAGACCTGAGCGTCGGATGGCCCCTGCCAGCCGTTGCCCCACGGCGAACATCGCCGCGCCCAGCCGCTCGTCTAGGTCGGCGAGGTGTGCCGCGTGGGCCCGTGGCACTACCAGTAGGTGGCCGGCATTGATCGGGCGCAGGTCCATGAAGGCGATGATCCCGGCATCGGAGTAGACCACGCTGGCCGGTTCCCGGCCGGCCACGATCTCGCAGAAGATGCACGGCGCTCGCGGTGATTCGTCAGCAGGCACGGCTCTCATTATCCCTGCCCGCTGCGGTGCGCTGTCCAGGGGTGATGCCGAGCGTGCCTCCAGGCCGCCTGAACTTCGTTATGGCGGTCCTGCGAGCAATCAGGAGCCGCGAGCCGCCGACGACTGCGTCAACCGCTGGATCCGCGACTTCACCGCCAATGCTCCCGGAACGCGGATGGTCGGGGACATCACCTACGTCGCCGCCTGGGAGGGGTGGCTCTACCTATCACCGTCATCGACCTGGCCACCTGGATGGTGACCGGCTGGCGTCAGGGCCAGCAGATCCGCCGCCCGAACAGCACGGTCGAATAGGTTTTCGGTCAGCAGGGAACCGCGGCTATTGTTTGAGAATGTCCAGTGAGCCCGATCCCGCGTTGGAGGAATCCAGCGCAGAACTCCGCCTGTACCTGGAAGAACCCGTTGTCGGGTGGCGGCCAATCGACCCAGACCCGGCTCTTCCTGGCGGGCCGGACAGTGCGCACTAGGGCATGGAAAAGACCATGGAAGCCGCCTGCGGCATGGCGACCCTGATGGGCCTCGGCGACGGGCCTCCGGTGCTGACCGGCCGCGCCTACCTCGATCCGATCGGCGCCCTGAACGCCGCGGCGCCGGCCGCGCCTGTCTACAACGCCTCCGACGTAGCACGCGACCAGACCCTCCTGCGCAGCGGATTCATCCGCGCGCTGGATCATCCCGAGGCCGGCCGTCACGCTTACCCGAGCCTGTCCTACCAGCTTGACCGGAGACCGGGCGGCATTACCCGGGCTGCGCCGTGCTTTGGACACCATAACGAGCAGATTCTGGTCGGCCTGCTCGGGCTGAGTGCTGACTGTGTTGCCGCGCTACAGGCAACCGGTGCCGTCACCGATCGCCCAGCCGCCGCGGTCCAGGCGCCCCGGCCAGCGGGAGATAGCAAGGTCGCCCGGACTTCCTGGTCGGCAGCGGAAGGCAATGCGGTGACGCCGGGCCAGGCCGCCACGTTCTCCAGCCATCCATCATCTCGACAGCAACCGCTGGCAGAAAGAGGAGCCCGATGACTATCACCAGATTCGACTACGAGACCATCGAGGTGACCGTCGACCACGCGGTTGCCACCGTCACTTTGAACCGGCCAGACCAGCTGAACGCGTGGGACTGGCAGATGCACAGGGAACTGCGCACCGCCTACGCGGACCTGGACGACAGCGACGACGTGCGCGCGATCGTCCTTACCGGGGCTGGTCGCGCGTTCTGTGCCGGCGCCGCCCTGGCGCCCAGGGGATCGACCTTCGATGGCTCGCGCGACCCGGCCGTCTGGGACGAGCGCTATCCGGGTCCGGCCCGTGAGATCGCTGAGCTGATGACGCCGGTCATCGCCGCCATCAACGGCCCCGCGGTCGGCGCGGGGATCACCATGGCCGTCGCGTGCGATATCCGCATCGCGGCCGAGGACGCCAAGCTCGGCTTCGTGTTCAACCGGCGGGGTGTCATCCCCGACGCTGACCTGCTGTGGTACCTGCCGCGTCTTATCGGCTATGCCCGTGCCATGGATCTGCTGCTGACCGGCCGCATCTTCACCGGCAAGGAGGCAGCCGAGGTGGGACTGGTGTCGCGGGCCGTGCCGAAAGACAGCGTGCTCGCCACGGCTACTGACCTGGCCCGGGACATCGCCGCCAACGTGGCTCCCGCATCGGCCGCGATTACCAAGCAGGTCGCCCGGCAGTTCCTGGAGGAAACCGACCGCAGGGCCGCACTCGAGCGTGAGCGCATCCTGTTCCGGTGGGCGGGCCAGCAGGCGGACGCCCGCGAGGGCGTCGAGGCGTTCCTCGAGCACCGGCCCCCGCGGTGGCAGCTGTCCAAGCACGCGCTTCCGCCGCAAGGCTCGACGTCTGACTGACGCCAGTAAACCCCGTTCCCTAATCCAGCCGAGGAGGCCACTATGCGGCTAGGCGCCAGCATCGGCAAAGCGGATCCCGCTGCCGTGCCGCAGCGTGCCCGCGACCTCGAAGACGTTGGCATCGACATCTTGTGGGCAGCCGAGCTATGTGGCTTCGATGCGGCCAGCCCGTGGTGTTACCACCTCGCGGCGGGTGCTGATCGTCTTAGCTGACCGGTCGGCAAGCCCGGACGCCAGCCAGTCGTCGACGGCTTGCCGCACGGTGTAGTGCGCAGCAGTGTGGAGGCCGTTGTCGAGTTCCCTATCCTGGGTTCGCCAGCCCCAGCCCCCGGATCACCTCGATCTGCCCGGGCCCACGGCGTACAGGTCAAGATGAGCGCGGTGCCCTGCGCGGCCATCCGCGGCGGCAGGTCATGATCCAGCCACATGCCGTGCTCCAGACTGTCCACCCCTGCCCGACCGCCCGGCGACACGTCACCTCCTGAATCGCGTGGATGCGGGCAGAGCCCGCTCACGGCCAGGGCTGCGGGCTCATGGCGGTCGGCCGACAGGATGATCGAGCGCCCGCGTGCCGAATGGGACGAGGCGGGCTTCCATCCGCTCCGCTATGGTCCGAATTGCAGAATGCGAAAGGCAGCATGATGACGCGGCGGATATGCGTGACGGGTGCGAACGGGCTGGCGGGCCGGGCAGTCGTAAGGGACCTGCGCGAGCACGGATATGACGTGGCCGCGACCGATATCGTGACGCAGTTCGGCGAGGACGATGCGCTTCGGGCGGACCTCACCGACTACGGCCAGGCGGTCGAGGCGCTCACCGGCGCGGACGCTGTCGTGCACCTAGCGAACATTCCTGCTCCTGGCCTGGCCACCCCGGCGGCTACGTTCAACATGAACATGACGATGAACTTCAACGTCTTTCACGCGGCGGCGAGCCTGAAGCTAAGCCGAGTCGTGTGGGCGTCCAGCGAGACGACGCTGGGCCTGCCTTTCGACGTGCCGCCGCGTTACGCCCCCGTGGACGAGGACCATTACCCGGTGCCGACCTCGACCTACGCGCTGTCCAAGGTGGCCAGCGAGACGGTTGCCGGGCAGATCGCCCGGTGGTCTGGCATCCCGTTCGTGGCACTGCGTTTCTCCAACATCTGGGATCCAGCGTGGTATGAGGAGTTCCCCTCCTTCTGGGACGACCCGTTGCTGCGCAAGTGGAACCTGTGGGGCTATGTCGACCAGCGGGACGTAGCACTGTCCTGCCGCCTAGCGCTGGAAGCCGACCCCGGCGCCGTCGGACCGGCCTCGTCGTTCATCATCGCGGCGGCCGACACGGTGATGAACCGGCCCTCGGCGGACCTGCTCGCTGAGGTCTTCCCCAGCGTGCGGCTCAGCCGGGAGGCGGCGAAGTTCGGCACGCTGCTGGCGATCGACCGGGCCCGGCAGGTCCTTAGCTTCGAGCCTGAGCACTCTTGGCGGGACCACGTCAAAGGCTGAGCGGATCGCGATCGCATGACAATCGCGACTCGGATCTATCAGCGTCACCCCTACTCCGATCACATCGTGATCGGGGAGGAACGGGTGGCGGAGTTCGCCTGCGACCGCCTACCAATTGGACCGGTTCACCGGGGCGCTCGATGATGCCGGCGAGCAGACGCGGGCAGGAAGGGCTCGCTGCCATCGACCAGGCAGTGCGCGGGCGATTGCGAGCTGTCCAGGCGCGCCTGTCCAGGCACGCCTGTCCAGGAGCGTCCTGGTCGTCACGAAGCCTGCAGTACCTGTTGTTGGCCCTGAGTCATACCAGGCAGCTCGCCCACCCAGACAAGGTCGTGAGAACGATTGTCGCGGTGCCGGAATGACCGGGTTGACCTGGCTCAGCGCTTGCCGGGCCACCATGTCTTCATGGCGTGGTCAAGTTCCTGAGCGCTAGGCGGCTCCTGGCTCAGCTCAGTCGGTGCAGTTCGGTCGCGGCGAAGGCCGTCCAGCATGATC
>JASHSZ010000019.1 GCA_030040815.1 Streptosporangiaceae bacterium | reverse complement strand
GCAGACTCCGAACGGCGGAAGAGCACGCCCATGATCGATGCAGCGCGGTCGACGGCGCAGCGCGCGGCAGCTGAGTATCTACGGCAGCTGCTGCTGAAGCCCGGCCCATATAGGGCATTATGGCAGCGGCATGTCGCGCGGCCCCGGGACGGTGTCATCAACCAGCTCGCGATCGCCGAGGTCATTGCGAACCAGTTAGCGCCCGTGCACGCCGGTGACGCTCCGGTGATGCCTTACCAGCTTCGAGACTTAGTGTCGGGCGCGCTGTCTGGCTCGCAGCTGAGCGCGGAGACGCTCGAGTGGTTCATCGAAGCCTTTAGGTTTACCGAGCAGGAGGCCGGCCAACTGCGGCGACTGCTTGCTGGCTCGTCGCGGATCGGAGTGTTGTCGGGTGCGCGCGGGGTTCCGCTCACAATCGATCTCGATGCGGCGATAGGCCCGCGACAACACCAGGCGCTGTCGTTGCATGATTACATCTGGGTTGGGCCCGACGGCCGGATCGATCGCCTCCGAACCCTCCAGGTGATCGAGGCAACCGCTTCGGCTGTCGACCGGATCCCGTTCGTGTGCGACGCTAGTGTGCACACGTTAGAGGTGGGCCACGGTTGCAAGGAGATCGCTGGCGAGCTTCAGTGGGTTGGTGACGAATTCTTCGCGACCGAGATCGTGCTGTCTCGCACGCTGAACATAGGTGAGACTCTGCCCCTTGAGTACTGGTTGTCCTACCAGTGGCCATCCGGTGCTGAAGAGCGATCAGCGCGCGAGTACCGCTGCGCTGTCATGCGTCAGCTGCACAACTTAGATATCAGGGTCGAGTTCCATCCTGACTGGTTGCCACGTCAGGTCTGGTGGGCGCATTGGGATGGCGACGGTCACATCCTTGAGCGTGAGCACGTGACCCTGGACAGTCAGCACGCTGTACATCGCTATCTGCGTTCGGTGGAGAAGACGGTCGCGGGTTTCTACTGGGAGTAGGACGCCGACTCTTTTGAGTAGGTCGCGTTCCAGAAGGGGCGGCTGTCTACGCGACTCGACATCCGTGCACCGATGCATCCGGCCGTGGAAGGGGGTGGTGGGGGCATCGCTGGCGCAGGGATTCCGGTGCAGGTGCGGGTAACGCCTGGGCAACGCCGCGGTTATCGTCCGTTGGCTACAGTCCGGTGCGTGGGAATGCCTCCAGACCAGTCACCGCTAGGCTACGAAGCTGCTGCGGCAGCAGCGAAGGCGGACCGCGCTGAGTCTGCCGGACGGCCTGAGTCTGCGATCGCCGACCTGCCGCTGCGGCCAGTTGGTCACTGTTTATCCATGCCGCGGATCCAGTGTATGGACGACCCCGAAATCCTGGAGCGCGTGCTCGAGGGCCTGATCAATCTGACCTGACGTCCCGTGCTGGGGTCAGTACCTCCTCATCCTGCGGTCGGTGACACGTCTGCTCCGCCGCAGCGGCCACCGATTCGGCGTCTGCGACGTCGCTACGCGCGAGCACGCGACTGACCACAGCCACGGACGCGTCTGCCGACGGCGAGCGCCAGGCCGATCGGCAGCAGGCCGCGAGCATGCTTCGTGCGGTGACCTCATCGAGGATCAGGTCGGCGTCGCGGAAGACGGCAGCCGCCGCGCGAAAGTTCACCGTAGCCTGCGCATAGTCGAGGTTGCACTGACGCGCCCGGCCAGCGACGAGCTCCAGCCTGGCCATGTCGACGGTGCCGCCGTAACCGCGGGCCAGGCTCATCCCCTCTTCGCACACGTCGATCGCCCGGTGATAGTCCCCCCTCAGGATGAGCACCTGGGCTTGTGCCTGAGCAGCATGTGCCTCGTAGACCGGCTCGCCCAGTTCGTGTGCGTCAGCGCGAGCCTGCTGACAGTATCGTGCGCCGCCGTCCAGCATGCCCATCCGCGCCAGCGTGACGCCGCGCAGCGTCAGCGCACAGCAACGGACGAGCGTACCCCTAGGTCCGTCGCCAGCGAGCTGGGACGCGCGCCGCGCCATCCTGATGGCGACGGCGTGCCGATGATCCACACTGGCGTAGCGGCCGAGCAGGCAGTGTCCGTAGGCAGCAGACTCGAGGTCCTCGGCCCGTTCTAGCCTCGGCACGCAATCGGTCAGCAGCGCCGCGGCGGCGTTCGTCCTATCGTGGCTGCCTGCGATGACAACCGCCAGGAAGTACCTCGCCCTCGCCGCGTTGAGATCGTCTGCGGCCGCTGCGCGGTCGGCAACGACGCGCCACAACCTGATCGCTTCGGTGTAGTTGCCTCTCGTGCACTGCCTCGCGGCTATCCGAACGGCCAGCTCGATTGCCTCAGCGTGCGCACCGGCAGTGCTCGCCTGATTCACGGCCGCCACCAGATTCGCCTGCTCGCGGTCGAGCCAGCCGCAGTCAAGCCGTGCCTCGGCTGGCGCCTCGGTGGCACCGGTCGCCAGCTGCTCCACCAGCCCGGACGTGGGAAGGAACGGCACAGCGGGCGCCGTTGCCGCTGCCGTGCCACTGCGACGGAGCCACGCGGCGCGCAGCTGAGCGCACGCCGCGGCGTCCCGCTCCATAGGCTCGCGCTCCCGGACGAAGGAACGCGTCAGACAATGCATGCGGTAACGCCGGTCGCTCACCTCAGTCTGTACTAGCGTCAGCAGCCCTACGGCGGTGAGGCGATCGGCTACCGCGGCGTCACCGTGTGCAAGCTCGGTCAGCGCCCATGCGGGAATGTCGCCCGGCATCGTGGCGGATGCCATGGTGACGGCCGTGCGGGCGGCAGCCGGAATCGCTCGGTAGCTGGCTCCGATCACAGCGCGGACCGATATGTCGTCGACCGAGAGCACGTCGAGCACCCTGGGCCCGGAAAGCTCCTCGGCGAGCCAGCTGAGCGTCAGTCCCCGCCGGAGCGCAAGCGTCGTCGCGGCTAGCCGCACGGCGAGAGGCATTCCGCCGCACGCAGCGAGAATGGCCCGCGCCGCACCCGGCTCAGCCGCGACGCGGTCGGCGCCGGCGGCGCGCCCGAGCAGCGCGAGCGCCTCGTCCTCCGGAAGCCCGCCGAGCTCCACCGTCGCAGCGCCTGCCAGACCACCCAGCCGACCGCGGCTGGTCACTAGAACCGCCGCGCCGCTCGCGGCGGGCACGAGCGGCCGAACCTGCGCCGGGGTCGCGGCGTCATCGGCGATGACCAATACCTTGCGGCCCGCTAGAAGCGATCGATACATGGCCGCGCGGCCGGGTCCAGGCTGGGGGATGCTGCGCGCCGGGATGCCCATAGCGCGGAGCATCTCGGAAAGGATGTCCTGCGGGTCACGGGCATGTTCGACCCCGCCAAGCTCGGCGTAGAGCTGTCCGTCACTGAAGCACTGGCGGAGCTCCAGCGCAGCGGCCGCGACGGTCACACTCTTGCCCATGCCGGGTCCGCCCGTGACCACGGTGACCGGGATGGACGGGCCGGACAGCCCCTCGATGATGGCGGCGATCTCCGCGTGTCTGCCGACGAAGTCGGCTGGGGGCGCTGGAGCCTGCCAACCGAGCAGCAGTGGCGCAGTGAGTGCGATCGCGCTCAGATGTGCAGCGCTCTCGAAGGCCATTTCTTCCGCGAGGATCCGCTTGTGCAGCACTGCCAGTGCCTGCCCGGGCTCGGTGCCCTGCTGCTCGCGCATCGCTCGGCGGGCCAGCTGATAGACGTCGAGTGCTTCCTTGCGCATGCCAAGCGCGTGATAGGCACGCATGAGCTGGTCATAGACGCGCTCGCGGCCTGGGTTGGCGGCAACCATGGCCCGCAGCTGGCCGAGAACTTGCTCGACGTCGCCCGCGGCGAGCCGCGCCTCGATCAGGGCATCGACGGCGGCCTGCCGCAGGTTGGTCAGCAGCTCGAGGTCGGCCGCGATGATCCCGCTTTCCGGCAGGTCTGGCAGCGGCGGGTCGCCCCACAGGGCAAGCGCATGTACCAGCGACGTCGCAGCAGCGGCCGCGTTGCCCGCGTCAAGCTCGGCCTGCCCCTGCGCGACCAGGTCGGTGAACTCGTCCACGTCGAGCTCGCCCGGGCGGACCGTCATCATGTAGCCCCGCTGCTGCCGGTGACCGGGCGCGCGGCCGCCTGGCGGGCCGATGCTCTCCAGCCGCACCGCGCAATCGCCTAGGCACCGGCGGAGCCGGCTGATGCAGACGCGCAGCGCGGCATCCGGCGAGCCAGGCGGCTCACCCGCCCAGAGCGCCTCGACCAGCATGCCCCGCGGGCAGGGCCGGTTGGCGCGAAGCAGCAGCACCGCTAGCGCCGACTGCAGCAGCGGCTGGCGGATCACCGCCGCGCCGCGGCCAGTGCCGGCGTCGGCGTAGAGCGGCCCAAGGATGCGGAACTCCATCGACAGCGCACTTCTCGCGGCGGGTGCAATTGCTCGCATCCCGGTGGATATCTCTGGGTTCGTAATTAGGTACGTACCTGATCGCTGGGAATGGTGTCAAGGATCGCAGAGCGCCAGGCTGGCCGGACCGCCGCTTGGGCCGCGGCCTGCGAGTTGCTGCTGCCGAGTAACACCTAAGCAATGGCCGGGTAATGGTCGGCTGGCTATGTTCAGCACCAAGGCCACGCCATTTGCGCCAATACCAGCCGGATCAGGTTGCACGCAATCGGAGCTGCACGCCCATGATGCCTCGCCCGCCAGTGATCTGCGGATCCCCTGCGGCCGCCGTCAAGCGGGCAAGCGCGGTTGTGCCCGGCGGCGTCAGCTCAGCTGGGGCACGCTCATGACGACCGGCAACGCGGGCGGGCCGGGGCAGCGCCTGCCGCGCTCCTCGGGTCTGCCA
>JASHSZ010000166.1 GCA_030040815.1 Streptosporangiaceae bacterium | reverse complement strand
CGCGCGGCCAGGTCGTCGTCGTACAGCCGCACGACGATGCGCGGCTCCGCGGCCAGCTCCCGGGCGGTCAGCGCCGTCTCGAGGTTTGCGATGTCGCTGTTGGTCACTGACACCAGCGACCTGCACGTGGCGATGCCCGCCGCCCGAAGCGTCTCTTCGCGGTGCGACTCGCCAATGACGATCCGCACGCCCAGCTGTCGGGCCAGCGGCAGGCCGGCCGCCTCAGCACTCCTGTCGACGCCGACGACCTCGAGGCCGAGGTCGTGCAGCTGACCGACGACGCGGGTGCCAACGGTCCCGAGTCCCGCGACGATCACGTGACCGGACAACGGCGGCTGGTCACGGTCGGCGACATCCGGCAGCCGCGACCTGACGAACGCGGCCGTGACCACCGGCAGGAAGGCCAGGCTGTCAAACGTCAGCAGGATCTGGGCCAGCTTGTCTGCCCACGGAATGCTGATCTGGGGGACCGCATCCCCGGTCGTGTCCATCAGCGTCAGGTAGATCGCGTTGGCAAAAGACACCTGTGCGGCGATGCCCAGGAGCGCGAAGCCGACAACGAGCACCACGAGCAGGACTGCGAAGATCAGCCCCAGCTGCGTGCCGAACATCCGACGCAGCCACCGGAGCGGCGCGCCCAATCGCCGGCGGCGCCGGCGCGACAGCGGATTGCGCGGGGTGCCATCCGCGACGGCGAGCACCAGGCCCGCCGAAGGATCGTCGGCGGGTGCCAGGCTGGGCGTCTCGGCGTCGCTGCTGGCCGCGAGGCCGCAGACGATCTGTCCCGCGCCGACGTTCTCCCGCCGAGTCACGTACATGGTCCGCCCGGCCATCCGGACGTGGCTCGGCGCGGGCTCGCCGAGGGCCGCGGCGACCAGCGACGGCGCCGCCATCTGCGCCTGGGATAGCACCGCGCAGTTGGTGAAGAAGCTGCGAATCCGCACGCCGAGCCCGACGTTGAAGATCGCGATGACGAGGCGGATGCCCGGGCTGAGCTCCTGGGCACGCAGCGCCGCGTGGAAATTGCCGAGATCGTCCTCGTGCAGGATCGCCAGCCCGCGGGCGGTGGGCAGCCCGGCATCGATGAATGCGTCGCTGTCCAGCACGGCCCGCTCGAGAAGGCGCACACCCGGCATGGCCATCATCCGCGCCGCCTGCAGGTCGGCGGCGGACGGCACGACGACGGTCACCGCTAACCCGTAGCGAGCAGTCAGCTCTTCGGCCATCCGTGTGGTGAGGGCGTTCGCGCCGCAGATGACGACGTGGTCGGTCAGCTCAGCTGGCTGCGGTGGCACAAAAGCGATCTTAATGGCACGGAGGCCGCCATTGCCGTCAGCCATCCGGGCCGCCAGTCGCCAATTCACGTGCCGACGGCCGACGGCGCCGATGGCCAATTACCCCGTCGTCGCCGGGATCCCTGCGACGAGCGCCAGCGCCTCGGCGTACACCTCATCCGGGTCCAGCCGGCGCAGCTCCTCTGCCAGCAGGTCGGCGATATCGCGGCGGTGCAGCGCCACATGCCGGTCCGGCTGGCCAGGCCTGGACAGCGTCGCCACCCGGCCGTCGGGCCGGCTGATGACGATGCGGCCCGCGTCGGTCTGGAGCGCGACCTCGGTGATGCCCGGACCAGCCGACGTTTCGCGGCTGAACGGCGCGTCCAGCTTGCTCCGAAGCCAGGCCGTGACCAGATCGGCCGTGGGGTTGCGCTCCTCGGCGATGACCTCGCCGCCCCTGATGGCGTATGGCTCCTGGTCCACGGTTGCGGCGAGCAGCGACCGCCACGGTGTCGCCCGGGTCCAGCTGAAGTCGGTATCGCCGGGCTCGTACCCGGCGCTTAGCGCGGCGAGCGCCGCCACCGGTTCCCTTGCCCTGGCCGCGTCGGTGACCCGGCGCTGGGCGAGCACGCCGAGCGGCTGCGCCGACGGCACCGCCGGGATCGTGCCGTGCCACCACGTCACCACCGGGGTATCGGGGACCAGCAGCGGCGTGATCACCGAGTCGGCGTGCTCGCTCATCGGCCCGTACAGTCGCAGCAAAACGGTCTGGCCCGGCGTGCCCTCGCCCGACCTGATCTCAGCGTCGAGCCTGGACGTGGTCCGCGACTCCCTGGCGATGACGCCGAGCACCCGGCACGGATGCTCGCGGCCGGCCTGGCTGGCGGCCCGCACGGCGTCATGCTGACCGGACTCGTCTGTCACGATGATCAGGTTGAGCACCACCCCGGTAGCAGGCCCGCCCAACTGGCCCTGCGCCCTGGCGAGTGCAGAGCGGATGTCCGCTGTGGTGGTGTCTGTCAGATCGGTGAGCATCGGTCCATTCCTCCCCTCCGGGGTTCCCGCGCCGGGCCGCCAGCGGCGGCGGCGCGGCACTCCGGCGACATCGCAGCAGCGCTACAGCCGCCGCCAGCTCCGCCCGTCCCTGGCGAGCAGCGCTTCGGCGCTGTCCGGCCCGGCCGTACCGGCCGGATACTGCTCTGGTTTGTCATGGCCGGCCCAGAAATCCTCGATCGGGTCGAGGATTTGCCACGACAGCTCGACCTCTTCCTGCCGCGGGAACAACGGCGGGTCGCCGATGAGGACGTCGAGCAGCAGCCGCTCATAGGCTTCCGGGCTCGACTCGGTGAACGACTCGCCATAGGCGAAGTCCATGTTGACATCCCGAACCTCCATCGCGGAGCCGGGCACCTTGGAGCCGAACCGCAGGGTGATCCCCTCGTCCGGCTGCACCCGGATGACCAGAGCGTTCTGGCCGAGCTCGCGGGTGTCGGTGGCATCGAACGGCAGGTGCGGCGCGCGCTGGAACATGACCGCGATCTCCGTCATCCTGGTCGGCAGCCGCTTCCCCGTGCGCAGGTAGAACGGCACCCCCGCCCATCGCCTGTTGTCGATGGTCAGCCGCAGCGCCGCGTACGTCTCCGTGGCCGAGTCAGCCGGGATCCCGTCTTCCTCGAGGAACCCGCGCACCTCGATGCCGCCCTGCCAGCCGGCCGAGTACTGGCCGCGCGCGGTCCCCGCCGCGATGTCGGCGGGGATCTGGACGGCAGCGAGGACCTTCTCCTTCTCGGCGCGCAGCGACTCGGCTGCAAACGACAGCGGCTCCTCCATCGCGGTGAGCGCTAGCAGCTGGAGCAGGTGATTCTGGATCACGTCTCGGGCTGCGCCGATCCCGTCGTAGTAGCCAGCCCGGCCGCCGATGCCGATGTCCTCGGCCATGGTGATCTGCACGTGGTCGACATAGCGGCGGTTCCAGATCGGCTCGAACAGGGTGTTGGAGAAGCGCATGGCCAGCAGGTTCTGCACCGTCTCCTTGCCGAGGTAGTGGTCGATCCTGAACACTGCGCTCGGCGGGAACACCGCGTCGAGCATCGCGTTCAGTTCCCGCGCGCTGGCCAGGTCGTGACCGAACGGCTTCTCGATGACGACCCGTCGCCAGGGCCGGCCGGAGGTCTGCCCCTCGACGGGCTGCGCTGGCTGGGACAGCCCAGACCGCTTGAGCTGCCGCACCACAACCGGGAACGCGTTGGGCGGGATGGACAGGTAGAAGGCGTAGTTGCCACCTGTGCCGCGCTCTGCGTCCAGCTCCGCCACCGTCTGCGCGAGGTGATCGAAGGCTGCGTCGTCGTCGAACTCGCCCTGAACGAACCTCATGCCCTCCGCGAGCTGGTTCCACACATCCTCGCGGAACGGGGTCCGCGCATGCGCCTTGACCGCATCGTGCGTGACGTGCTCGAAGTCGGCGTCGGTCCAGCCCCGCCGCGCGAAGCCGACGAGTGAGAAGCCAGGAGGCAGCAGCCCTCGGTTGGCCAGGTCGTAGATGGCCGGCAGCAGCTTCTTGCTCGCGAGGTCGCCCGTGACGCCGAAGAGCACGAGCACGCAGGGGCCGGCGAGCCGCGGGATCCTCCGGTCACGCGGATCGCGCAGCGGATTGGGTCTCATGTCCCGCTACCGCCCGTGGCCATCTCCCGGCTGATCGTGTCCAGCAGCTCCTTCCAGGACGCGTCAAATTTCTCCACGCCCTCGTTCTCCAGCACGGTCACAACGTCGTCATAGTGCACGCCGAGCGCCTCAAGCTGCCTGAACACCTCACGCGACTGCTCGTAGGTGCCGGCGATGGCGTTGCCGTGCAGCTTGCCGTGGTCTGCGGTCGCGTGCATAGTCGCCTCGGGCATCGTGTTGACGGTGCCTGGCGCGGCCAGCTCGGTCACGTACCTGGTGTCGGCGAAGGACGGGTCCTTGACGCTGGTCGATGCCCACAGCGGGCGCTGCCGTCGGGCGCCGCGCGAGGCCAGCGCATCCCAGCGCGGCGTGGCGAACCTCTCCTCGTAGAGCTCATAGGCAAGCCTGGCGTTGGCGAGCGCTGCGGTGCCGCGCAGCGCGTGCGCATCCGGCGTGCCGATCTTGTCCAGCCGGTCGTCCACCTCGGTGTCCACCCGGCTGACGAAGAACGACGCGACCGATCCGAGAGTCGCCACGTCGGCATCCGAGGCGGCTTCCAGGCCGGCCATGAACGCGTCGATGACCTCGCCGTACCGTTCCAGCGCGAAGATCAGCGTTACGTTGACGCTGATGCCCTCGGACAGGCACTGGGTGATGGCCGGCAGCCCCTGCTTGGTGGCCGGGATCTTGATGAAGAGATTCGGCCGGTCCACCGTCCACCACAGCGCCCGCGCCTCCGCGATCGTCTCCCGCGTCTCGCGGGCCAGTCGCGGGTCGACCTCGAGGGACACCCGTCCGTCGACCCCCGCGCTGTCGTCATAGACCGGCCGCAGCACGTCGCACGCCCACCGGATGTCATACGTGGTGATCAGCCGGGAGGCTTCCCCGACGTCGACGGCGCGCACCGCAAGGTCGGCGACCTGCCCCGCGTACGCGTTGCTGCTCGACAGCGCCTTGGCAAAGATGGTCGGGTTCGAGGTCACGCCGCGCACGTGCATGTCCCGCACGAGCGAGGCCAGGTTGCCGGTGGTGAGCCGCTCGCGACTGATGTCGTCGAGCCATATCGACACGCCCATCTCGGTGAGCTGGGCGAGAGTGTCAGTCTGTGTCGTCATGTCAATCGCTCCTGCCCTCGTGCGCGGTTCTTACCTGAGTCGATTCGGTCGTGGTCACCCGCGCGAGGCTGGGTGATGCTGACCCTCGCGCGCAGCGACGCTGGCAGCACGTGCTCGCGGTAGTCGTCGTCCTGCTCGGCGAACCACTTCAGGCAGGGCATGGACACGACCGTGGCAGCAACACCGCTGCCCCGCAGCAGCGCCTGGGCAGCGAGCGCGATCTGCACCTCGCGCCCGGTCGCGATCAGGATAACCTCCGGTGTGCCACCGTCGGCCTCGGCCAGCACGTAGCCACCGCGGGCCGTGCCCGTCGCGTCAGGAGGGAACGCCGGCAGCATGCCTGCCCAGCCGTCCGGCGGTTCGCGCCAGGCGAGCCGGTCCAGCAGTCGGCGCTCGGCCGGTGCACGCATATCGCTATTCACGCTGACTTGTGTCCCTCTCGGGGCCGTTACGCCGTCATGACATCGACCCTATCGTTGGCGCCCCCGGCCAACTCTGCCCGACGCTGGTTAACACCAGGGGTCCGGCCGGGCACGACCGGGCTATCGGAGGGCGGGCTACGGGAGGGAGCGGAGGAACTCCAGCAGTGCGACGTTCACCTGGTCTGGATGACTGAGGTTGGCGGCGTGCGAGCCACCGTCGACGAGCACGAGGTCGGCCGGCCCGGCGAGACCCGCCTGCACGGCCTCTGCCTTCGCAACCGGGATGGCCGCGTCAGCGGTGCCGTGCACGATCAGCGTCGGGCAGCTGATCTCGGCGAGCCGGCCCGTGATGTCGTCGCGGTCCATCAGGCAGCGGAATGCCAGCCTCAGCCCGTCCCGATCGGCGGCCGCCCACTTGGCGAACCAGGGCGCGTAGCCGACCGGACCGTCGGGTGGGCCGAGGATGATCGACGCCACGATGTCCTGGACCGGTGCCGGGCCATGCTCCAGCCAGGTCTGCTCCACCTGCTCGTAGGCGGGCACGAGGGCGGGGTCTTCCAGCCCGGCCTGGCTGTCGATGAGTACGAGGCCGCGCACCCGGTCCGGAGCGAGCAGTGCGGCGCGCAGGCTGACGAATCCGCCCTGCGACATTCCGGCCAGCACCGCCCGCTCGATGCCGAGGTGATCAAGCAGGCCGAGCACGTCCCTGGCGGAATCCCAGAACGTGAAGGAGTCGGCGGCCCGGCTGCGGCCGAAGCCGCGCTGATCCCAGGTGAGCACCCGGTACTCCGGCGCGAGGGCGGCCACCTGCGGATCGAACATCGCGGAGTCCATGAGGTAGCCGTGGCTGAATACCACCGCCTCGCCCGGGCCGCCGGTGTCGGAGTAGCTGACCGTGACGCCGTTGATCAGTGCTGTCGACATGGCCGACAACGTATCGCTCAGCGCCCTGGGCGGGAAGACGCTCGGGGGTTCCGGCTGGTCGTCCCCGCAGGCGGAGTCAGCCGGGCAGGCTGACGTCAGCGCCGCGCTGAGCGACCGGCAGAGCCGGCCGGCCGGGCGGTGGCGCGACGCGGTCGCGGAGCGTGTAGGGCAGGAAGAGGGCCGTGACCCAGATCGCGACTGACCCGGTGACGTGCACCCACACCAGGCCGGCCGGCAGGCCGGAGAAATACTGCGCGTATCCGATCGCGCCCTGCGCCGCGATAAGGCCCGCCAGCAGCCAGCCGAGCTGCACTGCGCGGCGCGGCGCGGCACCGAGCCGCAACCCCAGCAGCAGCGCGACCACCAGCCCGCCGAGCAGCCATCCGATGTCGGCATGGAACTGGGTAACGCCCTCGAGCGGCAGGTGGTAGCGCGCCACGTCGCGGGCACCGGCCAGCGGGCCGGTGCCGGTCACGACGGTGCCCGCCGCTATCATCACGGCGACCCCGGCGATCATGGCTAGCGCCATGAGCCGGACCGGTCGCGGCGCCAGTGGACTCGCGGGGCCCTCGCGTTCCTGGCAGCGTACGTAGAGCGCTACCGTGGCCGCGATCAGCGCCACCGAGGCCAGGAAGTGCACGGAGACCAAGGCCGGGTTGAGCTTGCTGAGCACGACGAGCCCGCCGATGACGGCCTGGGCGACGATCCCTGCGGGCTGCGCGGCGGCGAGCCAGACCAGGTCGCGGCGCCGTCGGCCATCGACCTGCCGGTACCGCCAAGCGGCGATGAAGACCCCGAGCGCGACCACGAAGATGGCCACGGTCATGAGCCTGTTGCCGAACTCGACCCAGCGGTGGACCAGCGGGTCGCCGGTGGTGCCGCCGGCCGCCAGGCTGGTGGTGGTGCAGTCCGGCCAGTCGGGGCAGCCGAGTCCGGACTGGCTCAGCCGGACCGCCGCGCCGGTCAGGATGATGAGTACCGAGGTGATGAGGCCGGCTGCGGCCCACCGCCGGAGGGCCGCCGGGGTGGGGGCCAGCAGCGCGTCTGCTAGCACTCGGGACCGGGGCGCCCTGGGGGGAGCGCTGCGAGCGGCCGGAACATGTTCCATGGTAGGACGCACTGTAGCGCAGCCGAAGCTACGCTCCGGCTGCATCTCGGGCGGCGCCCGCGCAGGCGGCGATGACGAGGGCTATCGCCAGCCACTGCCGAGCGAGCAGGGTCTCGCCGAGCAGCACGAGCCCGATCAGCGCGGCCACGGCCGGCTCGAGGCTCATCCAGATGCCAAAGACCCGAGCCGGAACGCGGCGCAACGCCTCCAGTTCCAGCCGGTAGGGGATGACCGACGACAGCAGGCCGATGGCCAGCCCCACGGCGATCAGGCTGGGCCGTGCCAGCACCGGGCCGGCCGCTGCGATGGCAGGACCCGTCACCAGCGCAGCGGCTGCCACCATGGCGATGACCAGGCCAGAAGAGCCGGCGAACCGGCGGCCGGTGGCCCGGCTGAGCAGAATGTACCCCGCCCAGCAGGCGGCGGCCACGAGCGCGAAGGCAACCCCAGCCGCCTGGGTGCTCAGGCCGAGCACTGGCCCGGCTCCGCTCGCACGACCAGCGTGCCCGGCGCCACCGCCGGTCAGCAGCAGCACGCCAGCCCCGGCCAGCACGACCCACGCGGCGTCCAGCGGCCGCCGTGAGGACGCTACCGCAACGACGAGCGGGCCAAGGAACTCGATCGTGACCGCGACGCCTAGCGGTATCCGCGCGAACGACTGGTAGATAGAGAAATTCATCACACCGAGTGCGACGCCGAACGCCAGCACCACCGCCAGGTCACGCCAGGCCCGGCTGGTAATCGCGGCGCGCACCGCCCAGGCGGCGGGCCGGCCGCCAGCCGCGGCCAGGATCAGCGCCGACCACCACAACCGCAGCCCCGTCACGCCGGCCGGACCGAGGTCGGCGAACAGCTTGGCGGCCAGCCCGGCGCCGAGCTGGACAGACACGATCCCCGAGAGGACCATGAGGGACGCTGGAGCCGAGCGGTGCTGGCTCGGGGGGACGACCCCCCGCTTCCCCCCGCGGTGCTTACCCGGCGCCACCCCTGGCACGCTCAGCAGGGCGGGCCTTCCGTGCCGCGCCTCGTCGTCGCGCATCACTCCCAACGGAAGGTACGAACTGCCAGCGCGATCGCCGCGGCCGCCCACACGCACAGCACGAGCAGGTCGGAGCCCGGCACACCGCTGGAGTAGTCGAGCACCGAGCGGAGCCCGTCCGCGAGCGCGTCGGCTGGCAGCAGCCGCAGCACCGGTCGGGCGCCGGCCGGGAACTTGGTCAGCGGGAACAGGACGGCGCCAAGGCCGAGCATGATCAGATAGAGCAGGTTCGCGCCGGCCAGCGTCGCCTCGGCCCGCAGCGTGCCGGCCATCAGCAGCGCCAGGCCACTGAACGCCGCGGTCCCGGCGAGCAGGAGCAGCGGGACCGAGACCACGGCGGCAAGACTGGCAGTCGGCCGCCAGTTGATCGCCGCACCCACTGCGAGCACGATCACGACCTGCGCGACCTCGACCACCAGGACCGTGACGGTCTTGGCCGCAATCAGCCCGCGACGCGACAGCGGCGTGGCGCCGAGCCGTTTGAGCACGCCGTACCGGCGCTCGAATCCGGTCGCGATGGCCTGGCTGGTAAACGCCGTGGACATCACGGCCAGCGCCAGGATGCCCGGCACGATGAACCCGATCCGGCTGCCGGGCACGCTGACCAGGTCTCCGAGGCCGAAGGCGACCAGCAGCAGAACGGGGATGATGAGGGTGAGGACCAGTTGCTCGCCGTTGCGGGCCAGCGTGCGCAGCTCAAGGCCGGACTGAGCGCGGACCATGCGGGCCAGCGGAGCAGCGCCCGGCGCGGGCGGTGGCCACGCCCGGCGCAGCAGCGCATCGTCGGTCACGACCGCAGGTCCCGCCCGGTCAGCTCGAGGAACAGATCCTCCAGCGTGCGGCTCTCGATCTGCAGGTCTCTGGCCAGCACGCCGTGCTCGGCGCACCACGCGGTGACGAGGGCGATCAGCTGCGGGTCGACGCGGCCGGTCACCTCGACTAGGTAGTGCCCCGCCGGTGATTCTTTGGCGCGGGCATCGGCGGGCAGCGCTGCCACGAGGCCGGTCAGGTCCAGGTTCGGCTCGGCGCGGAACCGCAGCTGGCCGGCCGATCCGGTCAGCTGTGCGGGCGGGCCGCTGGCCACGACGCGGCCGTGGTCCACGATGACGACCTGGTCGGACAGCCGCTCGGCCTCTTCCATGTAGTGCGTGGCGAGGATCACAGCGGTGCCCGCCGCACGGAGGCCCTCGATCAGCTCCCAGGTCGCGTGCCTGGCTTGCGGGTCGAGGCCAGCCGTCGGTTCGTCCAGGAACACCAGCTCCGGTCGGCCGATCACGGCAGCGGCCAGCCCGAGCCGCTGCTGCTGGCCCCCGGATAGCTGCTTGTAGGGCGTGCGTGCCGAACTGGTCAAGCCGAGCGCCGACAGCACCGCGGCTGGCTCCAGCGGGTGCGCGTAAAAGCTGGCTTGCACGCGCAGGTACTCCGCGGCCCGCGCGGTGGTGGGTACGCCGCCAGACTGCAGCATGACACCCACCCGGGTGCGAAGCTCCCGCGCGTCCGACACCGGGTCGAGGCCGAGCACCCGGACGGTTCCGCTGTCGGCGCGGCGATACCCCTCGCACGTCTCGATGGTGGTCGTCTTGCCCGCACCGTTCGGGCCCAGGATGGCGGTCACCTCGCCGCGGTAAGCGCACAGGGAGAGGCCGGCGACTGCGGTTGCGTCCCGGTAACGCTTCACCAGGCGGTCAACCTCGACCGCCGGCGCATGTGTCACGGAGGCGAGTCTAGGGCTTCCGAGCACCGCTAGCCGCCCGGCTACCCCGAAGCTGACGTGACGAAGCTCGCTAGCCCCTCCGCCTGCGCCAGCCTGCTCGGCTCGTGCAGGTACATCATGTGACCTGCCTCGTAGTAGCTGTAGCTCACATTGCCGAAGAGCTCTGCCGGGATGTCCAGGTGGGCCATGGCGTGCTCGGCGGCGAAGTAGGGCGTGGCCGCGTCGTAGTAGCCACAGTCGATGTGCACCCGCATGTGCGGGTTGGTGCGCAGAGCCGCCCCGAGCTTGTCGAGCACGAATACATGCTGGCCCTCGAACTCGGCGTACGACCACGGCCGCACCCGATCGGTGAGGATCTCATAAGGCAGGTCGTTCGAGTAGCCGAGCTCGGCCCGCACGTAGTGGTTGAGCGCCGCGGTGTACGGGCCGGTGATTGCGCTCATTGACGGGTCGACCGACCAGGTCTCCCGGCCGTAGTCGGTGTCCCAGCCGGTGAACCGGCCGTCGATCCGGCCGACGACCAGCCGCCGGTCGCGCAGCAGCTCGGTTAGGAACCTGACGTGCTCTGGTCGCAGGTTCACCCGGTCCAGGTAGTCGGCAGAAAGGCCGGTCAGCTGTGCGAGCCGGTCAGCAGCGGCGGTGCGCTCGGCGGTCGTGAGCCGGGACCCGCGCGCCAGGACCTGTGGGTAGTCGCCAGCGGCGTAAGCTTCCGCTTCCGCCAGCACCTCCCGCAGTGGCCGGTCGCCTAGCTTGCCGTGGTAGTGCGCGATGGCTGCGTAGGTCGGCAGATAGAGAGCGTACGGGTCGTCGTTGCCGCCGCTGAACCGGATCGAGCCAAAGTCCAGGACCGCGGAGATCAGCACGACCCCGTTGAGGTACATGCCGTACCGTTCCTGCAGGTACCTGGCCAGCCCAGCGGCCCTCGTGGTGCCGTAAGACTCACCGCAGAGGTACTTGGGCGACATCCACCGGCCGTTGCGGGTGGTCCACAGCCGGACGACCTCCCCGACCGAGGCGATGTCGCCGCTGTAGCCGTGGAAGTCCTTTGGCTTCTCGCCCTTCACCGCGCGGGAGTAGCCAGTGGACACCGGGTCGATGAACACCAGGTCGCTGTGCCGCAGCAGCGTCTGCGCGTTGTCGGCTAGGCCGTACGGTGGCGGCAGCAGCGCGCCGACGTCGCCGGACAGCACCCGGCGGGGACCAAGCAGGCCCAGGTGTAGCCACACGCTCGAGGAGCCAGGGCCGCCGTTGAACGCGAACGTCACCGGACGGGCAGCGGGAGCCTGGCTGTCGGCAGTGTACGCGGTGACGAACACCTCGGCCTGGGCCTTGGCGCCGTCGAACTTATCGTCGGTCTCGCCCTCCTGCCGCAGCACGATCCGGCCGGTGGTGGCCGTGTAGCTCAGCTCACCATCGTCTAGCGCGATCGTGTGCCGGGTGGTGACCAGGTCATCGATTGGCTCGCGGTCCTTCGCCTGGGTGTCCTTGGCCTCGGTATCCGCATTCTCCGGAGGTTGCTGCGTCGTCTCCGCCATGGCAGCACAATATCCGGATTGCGGCGGTTA
>JASHSZ010000165.1 GCA_030040815.1 Streptosporangiaceae bacterium | reverse complement strand
CTGACCCAGCTCGGTCGATGGCTTCGAGCAGCATGCGCACGGCCCCCGGCATGTCCAGGAGCGCTTGTCGCAGGTCTGCGAGTTCCTGCTCCCCGTACGGGTTCGCCTCCGCGGCCGTTTCAGCCGCCTGGTAGTCCTCCATGCGATCGCGCGCCGTCTGCACCTCCGAGGAGATCAGCAGCTCCTCGAGCACGTTCCGGGTCATATCTATCCAATCAGGCTTTCCGCTGACTTAAGTGATCTTGCTCGGCTGTTGCCGGTAGCGTTCCGTCGATGGCTGCTATCCCGGACCACCCAAGTGCGCTACCCCAACGGGCCCGTACAAACCAACCGCACCCGGTGGGGCCGGGAGCGTGGCATGCGGTCATCACCGGGCTCGGCCGAATCGATGCCTCGAACTCGAGCGGATCGAGCAGTCGGGGGCATTGCTGGCGGATCTGGGGGAAGACGGCGACCAGCCCCTTGAGCGAACGGATCCACGGCAGGGGATTTACGGAGAGATGACGTCCCGTCGTCCTTGTGCGTGGTGCATAGTCCAGGCCGGCGAGGTGTTCGAGGTCGACGGTGGGCATCTCCCAGACCGGGTCGCCCGCAGCTTTGGCCTTCTCCGTCTCGACGTGGAAGGCGTTGGCGTGCTGCCGGGTCAGGTTGGCTGCGGACGCGACGAAGCGGCGTGCTGGGAGGTGTGCGGCGCGAGGAGTCCCTGAGCCTCGCTGCTAGCGACCCGATGGTTCGCCCGACGCGGAGAGCAGGTAGACGCGGCTGCTGAGCTTACCGATCATGCGGTAGATGTGCCACAGGCAGTCGCCGAGCTTGATGTCGTAGTTCTGCTTGCCGAACCGGGCGATGTACCTCTCGGGATCGCGCAACAGCCGGGCGGCGTGCAGCAGGTGACGGCTGCGTTCCGGCACGTGCTCGTGGTGGTACTCGCCCCACTCGCTGCCCAGCACTGTGCACCGGTCGATGCGCAGTCCGGCGGCGGCGATCGCCGCCTCGGTGTTCTCCGGGTTCATCGCCCAGGCCCAGCAGCCCATGACCGGCAACAGAAAGGCGGCCTCAGCGGGCTGCAGCAAGCTGGTGGTGAACATCTGGTAGATCAGCGCGCGGCCGCCTGGCTTCAGCACCCGGCGGAACTCTCGGTATGCGCCATCGAGATCCTCGACCAGGGACAGGACGTCGCGACACCAGACAAGGTCAGCGGATCCACTGGCCAGCGGAATGCGCTCGCACGTGCCGACCGCGAAGGTGACCGGGCAGCCTGACGGCGCGCTGACCTGAGCAGTGCGCACGCAGCGCGGCACCGGGTCGACGCCGGTGACCTGAAAGCCGAAGCGAGTCGCGAACTCGACCGCGTACTCGCCCTCGCCGCAGCCCGCGTCCACGACCACCGCGCCGGCCGGAAGTCCCATCTCCGCTACGTACCCGAGCAGTGAGTCAGGGCCCGATGGGCCGAGCGACCTGTCCAGCTCGCGGTTGAACTGCTGCTCGATCAGGTCGTATGCATCGTGGTTTCGCATCTCGGCTTCGGCATCGCTCACGCGCTAATCCTGCGACGGCGAACGGCGGGTCTGCCAACGACTTTCCGGCGACCAGTGAGGCCCGGTCAGGAGGGGTGATCGCCGGCCGTCCGGTGGGCAGCGCGGCAGTGAGCCGAATGGCTGCCGCGGCTTGGATTGGCTGCGTCCGACTAGCCGCTGCTGATCGTCAGCCCGGTCGGTGTCGTGGTGCGAGCAGCCAGCAGCGCAGGCTCGGCGGCCGGTACGCCGTCAGTACCGGCCGTGCCGCTCCTGCCAGAGGTGGTCAGCCTGCTGCCGAGCCTGGAGCCTGGCCTGCTCACGGTCCAGGTGGCCGTACCGCCCGCTGTCGAAGTGCTTGTCCACTTCCGCCACGGCAAAGCCGGCCAGCATCTCTTTCCCGAGCGCGTGGTGCTCGACGATGCCCTCCCGCTCGCGGTGATGCTCGTACATGCGCACTGCCTCGAAGCCGGCTGCGCCCGCGAGCAGTTCGTGCGTGACGTCGTGGTGTCCTAGCCCGCCGCCGTATACCTGGTCGTAAGCGCCCTGGGCGCCGAGCATGTCAAACAGTCCCATAATCCCGAACATAGCCGACCCGCGGCGTTGCGAATGGCAATCGGCACAGAGCGACCGTGCGCTGCGTCCTCGTGTCCGCCGGTCGCCGGTGCGCTGCGGCAATGCTGCTGATAACGCCAGGATCTATCCTGGAGTCAGCCGTCCCTGGCCGTGAGCCTGATGTGGTACCTGATTGCCGCTGACCTCGTCCTGGTCGTCCACTTGCTGTTCATCGGCTTCGTGGTCGTTGGCTCGTTCCTGACCTGGCGGTGGCCGCGGCTGATCTGGGTGCAGCTCCCGGCGATGGTGTATGGCGTCCTGGTGGAGTTCGTGGGGTTCGCGTGCCCGCTGACGGCACTGCAGAACTTCCTGCTCCGCCGCGGCGGCCGGGCCGGGTACCACGGCGGGTTCATCTCGCACTACCTGATCCAGGTGATCTACCCGCCCGGCCTGACGCGCGGGCTGCAGCTCGGGCTCGGCCTGTTCGTCGTGCTCATTGCGGTCGTGGGATACGGCGGCTACCTGCGCCGGAACCTGCTCGCCCGGACCCAGCGGGCTGGCCGCTGATCAGTCAACGCGCCGGTGGCGACGGCAGGGGAGAGCGCTGTGCTAGCCCGTCAGCGCGAGCGTTGCGCCTGTCTCGTCCACGAGCCGGTGGTACCCGTCCGCCGCAGGGAACTTGGCGAGTGATCCGCGGACGCGGGCTACCGGTCCGTCCCGGCCGACGAGTATCGCGCCGTCCGCCTCGCTCGCGACCAGCTGGTCGCCGACGCGCAGCAGGACAGCTCCGTCCCGGCTGGCCGAGATGGCGGTGCGCCCGCTGGCGAGCGCCTCGAACAC
>JASHSZ010000164.1 GCA_030040815.1 Streptosporangiaceae bacterium | reverse complement strand
TGGGGATTGCGGCTCTCGGCCATCCCGTCACGGCGATCTGGACCGCGGGCGGCGTCGTGCTCATCCTCGGACACTCCTGGCTGTTCCAGCGCCGAGTGCCGCGGCACGCTGCCATTCCTCTTGTTCTTGCCCTCCTCCTCGCGGCGACCTGGTGGCTGCCATTCCTCGCCGACCACCAGTTCATGCCCGAGCCGCTGGAGCCGAAATACACGCTGTACCTCAGCTTCCTGTTCCCCGCGAGCTGGCCCTGGGAAATCGTCCTGACGGCACTGGCCGCGGGCGGGGCGTTCTGGGCTTACCGCAATCGACAGTTGCTCCTCGTAGGCTTCGCCAGCCTCAGCGTCATAGCCGCAGTCGGCTTTCGCTTTCTGCCCCAGTCGGTGCTCTCCAACTGGCGCGTCGTCGAGCTGTGGTCCCTGGGCCTCTGGATGCTTGCCGCAGTCGGCTGCCTCGAAGGCGCGCGCTGGCTGATTGCCAGGGTGCCGCTAGCGCGGGTCCCGCGGTTGTCTGCGTTCCGGCGCTTGTCGGATGGCCAGGTCCGCTATGCGGTCGCCGGGGCAGGGCTGCTCGTGGTTGCACTCGCTCAGGGAGTGCCCTGGGGTCTGTGGCCGGGGGAAAGCTTCGTGAGTTCGGCGAGCCCGCACGAACGCTGGCTGGGTATGGACTTCCCGGCTGTGCCCCAGGCCGAGTACCCCGCCCGCGTCTTCGGGGGCGCTCCGGTGAACCCCGATGCCCGGCAGTACGACGCGATGATTTCGATGCTCGAATCCGTGGCCCGTCACCACGGCTGCGGCCGGGTAGCCAGCGACGAGGACGTCTACGGCTTGAACCAGATTCACTACTACAACGACCTCGACTCGTTGCCCTTGATAACCCATGGATGCCTGGCGACGATCCTGGGCACCCTTTCGGACTCCGGGGACAACGTCCCGGCGATGTTCTTCGCGGAGTCACTCGCGTCTGTTTCCCCCGAGCTGTCCATTCCCGATATTCCTTATCCCAAATTCAATCTGCCGGACGGAATCTCCTTCCTGAGGCAGCTCGGCGTCACTTATTACCTGACCCACGGTGGTCCCGCGGAGTCCGCTGCCCGACGGCAATCAGATCTCAGACTGGTGGGCTCCACGGCCCAGGTGCAGGCCTGGGAGATCACCGACGCCGCAGTTGTTGCTCCGCTGAGCAACCAGCCGGTGGTCGTTGCGAACCTGCCGAGCAACGTCAGCTGGGAGCACTACTACCTGCAATACGCGCTCGACTTCGTCGCGTCTGGGCTGGCCTCCGAGTGGGGACGCGTTCTCGATACCCAGACCGGACCGGCCGGCTGGCCACGGGAGCCGGCCTTCCGGCAGAGCACATCGGCCGCCTTGCCTGGAGTGACGGTGAGCCACGTGTCGGTGACGGACGCTGCGATCAGCTTCGATGTAAGCCGCGTCGGGATCCCCGTCGAAGTGCGGGATACCTACTTCCCTGGCTGGCAGGTCCACGGCGGATCGGGACCCTATCGAGCGATGCCGGACTTTATGGTGGTCGTGCCCAGCAGCACGCACGTCACTCTTGTTTACACAACCGCTGCGGTCATCACGACCGGTGATGTGCTAGGTGGGCTGGGTCTCGTTGGCGTTGCGGTCTTGGGTTTCGCCGACAGACGCCGTCGCCGATCCACGCCGCCGCCAGCGGCAACGCCTGCAGGTCGGCGGGGTGCTGCGACCGCAAAGGTCGCTCGCGCCAAGGCCGTCCCCGCAACGGCGGCTCGCGGAAAGACCGGACGTCAGCCGCAACGCAAGTCACCGTCTCGCGGCTCGCGGCGGTAGCGCGCCGAATAGCCCTGAGGCAGGCTAGGTCTTCGCGGGCAGCGTGACGACGAAGGCCAGGGCTCGCTCGACCCAGGCAGCTAGCGCGCCCTCGGTGGCGGTGCCGTCAGGCCCGACGAGGATGAATCCGGCACTGGGACCGCGCTGGCCCATCTCGAACGGTCGCGCGGCCGACTCGGCCAGTGCGCTCGGGCCAGCTTCGGGGCCGACGCGAACCAGCAGATCCGCTCCCATCACCCCGCAGCACATGTTCCCGCCGATCAGGAACGCCAGGCCGCCGAACATCTTTTTCTCGGCCGCCCCCGACTGCTCGGTGGCTGCGAGCGCCGCCCGCGTTCGGTCGGCCAAAGCCTCGTCGAAGGCCACGACGCCCCCTCGATCTGCTGACCTCGCGGTGCGTGCTGCCGTCGGCAGCCCGCCCTGCTAGTCTGCCACCAGCCAGTCGGTCAGCTGGGCCAGGGACATGATGTGGCTGTGCGGGCCGTCGCAGAAGTGGTACGGGTCCACGTGCACCGGCTGCAGACCTGCCGCGAGCGCGCCCTTGACGTCGAACCTGACCGTGTCGCCCACGTACAGGCTGCGCTCGGGTGCGACTTCGAGCGCGTCGAGCGCCAACTGGAAGATTCTGGGGTCCGGCTTTTCGATCCCGACCAGGTGCGAGTCGATCACAGCGCCGACAAGCGGCAGCTCGCCATCGGTGACCGAGCAGACCTTGTGGTGCTCGAGCCACTGCGCAATGGTCCCCCAGGCGTTCGACACTACGGCCAGCTTGTAACCGGCCGCTGAGAGGGTGCGCAGGGTGTCTGCCGCGCCGTCCGCCGGCACCCACGGGCTGGTCATCACGTCGTCGATGAGCGCGGCGGCCGCATCAAGGTACTCAGAGCGGACGCCGACCTCTGCCGCGACCACCCGGCGGTGGGCCAGCCAGTCGATCGGCTCCATCTGCTCCAGCGCGACCAGCGCAGCGTAGTGCGCACGACGCCAGTCCGCCGGGGTAGACCCAGTGTGAAACCCGGCGATGGCGGCCATGGCCGCCTCGGGATCAGGGAGCATCAGCACACCGCCGGCGTCGAAGATCACAGCGTCGACAGCCTCGCGGGCGGGCAGGGTTGTGGGGGTCACGTCCGCACCCTACGTGATCGCCCGTTGCGCGAGCTCTCGCCGGTCCGGCCGCTGCGGATGACCACGGGTGACCGATATGGTCGCGTCATGAGTGATCTGAGTCCTGCGCTGCGTGCCTACTGTGACCTTCAGTTGCCCGAGGTCCGCGAGTACTGCGGTCGGCACGAGTACGACGGCAAGGTGCAGGACCTCTCCCCGGCTGGCGTGCGGTCGGGTCTTGCCGCGCTGGCCGCCAGCGCGGCGGCCGGCCAGCCGCTGGGCGACCGGCATGACGAGGCGCAGCTGGCCACGTTCATCCGCCGGACCGAGGTTGAGTACCGGGAGCTCGAGCTTCATCGTCGCAACCCGATCTATCACCTCATGAACCTCGACCTCTCGAGTTACGACCGGGACTACGCTCCCGCCGCCGAGCGGGACGCTGCCCGCAAGGCACATCTGGAGGCGTGGCCGGATGCAATCGACGGTGCGTTGTCGGCACTGGACCGGATCGACGCGCCGGTCGCGCAGGCGCTGTCCAGCGCGATCGCCGGGCTGTCAGCGGGAATCCCGGCAGACGCGGACGCGGGTGTCCGCAGCCGGGCGCTGGCCGCGCACGCCCGGCTGATGGATCGGGTGGAGCGCGCGGCCGCGACCGGGGACCCCGACCCGGCGCTCGGTAGCGCGGCGCTGTCGCTGCTGCTCAGCAGCTCGGAGGCGATGCCCGTGGACCTCGGCGAGCTCGCCGAGCGCGCGGACGCCGAGCGAGACCGGCTGCTCGCCCGGCTGGCCGAAGACTGCGCCGTGATCGACGCGAGCCGACCCCCGCTAGAAGTTGCCCGAGATCTCGTCCGCCAGCACCCCGATGCAACCGGCGTGATGGCGGCCGCCCGAACGTGGACCGCGCGGGCCATCGAGTTCACCAGGGATCACGATCTGGTGCCCTACCAGGACGGCGAATGCCTTGTCGGCCCAGCCCCGGAGAGCAGGCGCTTCGCCATGGCCATGATCTCGCCGGCAGCGCCAGGTGAGGCAGACGCGCCGTCCCTGTACTACATCACGCCACCGGACCCGTCGTGGCCGGAGGCTCAGCAAGAAGAGTGGCTTGAGGTCTTCAGCGACACCACGCTGCCCGGTATTACTGTGCACGAGGTCGCGCCCGGCCATTTCTCGCACTCCCGTGCCATCCGGCGGGTCGGCACCGACGTCCGGCGTGTGCTGCATTCGAGCGCTTTCGTCGAAGGCTGGGCGCACTATGCCGAGGAACTGTGTGTCGAAGAGGGCTTCCAGGCAGACGATCCGCGGTTCGCGATCGGTGTGTGGCTGGAGGCGCTGATCCGCGTCACGCGCCTCGCCTGTTCTATTGGCGTGCACAGCGCCGGCATGTCCGTCGAGGAGGCGGCCCGGCGCTTCGAGACGGACACGCACCTCAGCGGCCCTGCCGCGCTGTCGGAGGCACGGCGCGCGACGTTCGACCCCAGCTATGGCCGGTACACCTGGGGCAAGCTGGAGATCCTTGCCCTGCGCGACAAGGCCAAGCGGGAGTGGGGGGCAGGCTTTACGCTGCGACGATTCCACGCGGCAATGTTCAGCCTGGGCTCGCCCGCCCTGGGCCTGCTCGGCAACGCCGTCGAGGCTGGCTAGCCGGACCGCGAGGCTGCCCGGTTCGGTCAGCGCCTGGCCGAAACTGAAACGTGTTCTACTATGGACTCCTCGGCCGCGGACGGACGACGGAGATCAGATGGCAGCCGATGACCCGGAGTTCGACCTCGTCGTCGTCGGCAGCGGCGCGGCGGGCATGACAGCAGCGCTGACCGCGGCACTGCGCGGGCTGCGCGCGGTCGTGCTGGAAAAGACCGAGTACTTCGGCGGCTCCACGGCGCGCTCCGGCGGCGGCCTGTGGATCCCCGGCAACTCCGTGCTGCGCCGCCGCGACGTGACCGACACGGCGGAAGATGCC
>JASHSZ010000163.1 GCA_030040815.1 Streptosporangiaceae bacterium | reverse complement strand
GCGGTGACGAGGTCCGGCCGCCGGCGCTCCAGCTCGCGCGCGATCGCCACCGCGGCGCTGCGGACCTGGTAGGCGTCCCACCGCGGCTGCAGCCGCACGTAGACGTGCAGGCCACGGTTGCCGGTCGTCTTCGGGTAACCGGTCACCCCGGCCTCGCCGAGCAGGATGTGCAGGGCGGCCGCCGCGCGCTGGATGTGCTCGAACGTGACACCCGGTGTGGGGTCCAGGTCAATGCGCAGCTCGTCGACGTGCTCGGCGTCACTTGCCAGGTAAGGCCAGACGTGGAAGCCGAGGCAGCCAAGGTTGACCGCCCACAGCACGTGATCGATGTCCGCAGCGACCAGGGCCTGCGAGGTCGTGCCGTTGGGCGTCTCAACGACGGTGGTCTGCAGCCAGTCCGGGGCGTTCTTCGGCACCCGCTTCTGGAAGAACGACGGGCCGCCGGCCCCGTCAGGGAACCGCTGCAGCAGCACCGGCCGGCCGCCCATGGCGCGCAGCAGCGGGCCTGCCACCCGCAGGTAGTAGTCGGCCAGGTCGCCCTTGGTCTCCCCGTGCTCGGCGAAGTAGACCTTGTCGGCCGAGGTGATCAGATCCCGGCCGGATGCTGTCGGCCGGGACTCCGGCTCGCTCATGAGCCGATGTTAGCCGCGGGGCATCCGCCCGGCCTGGATAAGGTCATCCGCGTCCGGCCGGGTCTACCCTCGACGGTAACCTGTCGCCGGTAGATCCCAACGACGCGTCAGGACTCGCCAGTGACCGACAGTGTGCGGGCCGTTGCCTTCGACCTGGACGACACCCTCGCGGTGTCCAAATCCCGGATCGACGACCGGATGGCCGACCTGCTAGCCCGCCTCATCCGGGCCACTGACGTCTGCATCATCTCGGGCGGCAGATTCGAGCAGTTCGAGAACCAGGTGCTGATGCACCTGGCGGCCGAGCCCGATGCGCTGGCCTCGCTGCACCTCATGCCGACCTGCGGCACTCGGTATTACCGCTGGGTCGACAAGGAGTGGCAGCTGATCTACGCCGAGGACCTGGCCGAGGAGGACAAGCGCCGCATAGTCGCGGTGCTGGAGCAGGGTGCCAGGGACCTCGGGCTCTGGGAAGAGCAGGCCTGGGGCGAGCGGATCGAGGATCGCGGCAGCCAGATCACCTTCTCGGCCCTCGGCCAGCAGGCGCCGCCCGCCGAGAAGTACCAGTGGGACCCGGACAACCAGAAGAAACAGCGGCTGCGCGCGTACGCCGCCGAGAAACTGCCGGACCTCGAGGTGCGCGTCGGCGGCTCGACGTCCGTGGACGTGACCCGGAAGGGGATCGACAAGGCTTACGGCATGTACAAGCTGATGGACCAGCTCGGGCTCGCCGCGGACGAGATCCTGTTCGTCGGCGATCGCCTCGAGCCGGGCGGCAACGACTACCCGGTGCGGGCAGTCGGGGTTCGCTGTGTGGAAGTCACCAGCTGGCAGGACACCGCCGACTACATCGAGCGCTTGCTGGCATCCGCGCAGGTCGTGGGGGAACGGCCCCGGCTGAAGGTACCGGCGCGATCATGAACGACCGGGCTGGCCAGCCGGCCACCGCCGCCGACCTCGTGGACGTGCCGGCGCTCGTGACCGCCTACTTCAGCGAGCATCCTGATCCGGCCGAGCCAGCCCAGCAGGTCGCCTTCGGCACGTCCGGGCACCGCGGCAGCGCGCTGCGGCTGTCGTTCAATGAAGATCACATCGCGGCCATCAGCCAGGCGATCTGCGAGCACCGGGCGGAGGCCGGGATCACCGGGCCAATCTTCGTCGGCCGCGACACGCACGCGCTTTCCGAGCCGGCAATGGTCACCGCGCTGGAGGTGCTGGCGGGGAACGGTGCGGAGATGCTGATCGACAGCCGCGACGGCTACACGCCGACGCCCGCGCTGTCCCGTGCCGTGCTCGCCTACAACTCCGGCCGCCAGGCCGGGTTGGCGGACGGAATCGTCATCACCCCCTCCCACAACCCGCCGGAGGACGGCGGCTTCAAGTACAACCCGCCCGACGGCGGGCCGGCGGGGTCCGACATCACGGCGGCGATCCAGCAGCGGGCCAACGAGCTGCTGGCCGCTGGGCTGCGCGGCGTGCACCGGATCCCGGTGGCGAAGGCCAGGGCGGCTGCCGGCCAGTTCGACTTCCTCGGCGCGTACGTGGCCGCGCTGCCTCTGGTCGTCGACCTGGCGGCGATACGGGCGGCGCGGGTGCGGATCGGCGCTGACCCGCTCGGCGGTGCCAGCGTGGGCTACTGGGCCGAGATAGCCGAGCGATACGAACTCGAGCTCACCGTGGTGAACCCCAACGTCGACCCCACGTTCCGGTTCATGACGCTGGACTGGGACGGCCGGATCCGGATGGACTGCTCGTCGCCGAGCGCGATGGCCTCGCTGATTAGCCGGCGGGCCGACTTCGCGATCGCGACCGGTAACGACACCGACGCCGACCGGCACGGCATCGTCACGCCCGACGCCGGTTTGATGAACCCGAACCACTACCTCGCCGCCGCCATTGACTACCTGTACCGGCACCGGAGCGACTGGCCGCGCACCGCCGCGGTGGGCAAGACCATGGTCAGCTCTTCCATGATCGATAGGGTCGCGGACGACTGTGACCGGCGCCTGATCGAGGTGCCGGTCGGGTTCAAGTGGTTCGTGCCGGGCCTGCTCGACGGCACCGTCGCGTTCGGCGGGGAGGAGAGCGCCGGAGCGTCGTCCCTGCGCCGGGACGGCCGGGTGTGGACCACCGACAAGGACGGCATCATCCTCGACCTGCTGGCGGCTGAGATCCTGGCGGTGACCGGGAGCACGCCGAGCGCGCGGTACCGGTCGATCACCGAGCGGCTCGGTGATCCCGCCTACGCGCGAGTCGACGCGCCCGCGTCCCGGCAGCAGAAGGCCGCCCTCGCGCGGCTCACACCCGACCAGTTTGCCGCCGCAGAGCTGGCGGGCGAGCCGGTGCTCGCCAGGCTGACCAGCGCGCCGGGCAACGGCGAGCCGCTGGGCGGCATCAAGGTGGTAACGGAGTCGGGGTGGTTCGCCGCCCGCCCGTCCGGCACCGAAGACGTGTACAAGCTGTACGCCGAGTCGTTCCGCGGTCCGGGGCACCTGGCGCGCATCCAGGACGAGGCGCGCGAGCAGCTGGCCGCCGTGCTGGCCTAGCTCGTCACGCCGACGAGTGTGCCAGAGCCGGCCATGCATCTTCCATGATGGAGCGGTGGCAGCGATCCGTTGCGGCGGGCCGGATGACTAGCCGAGGCGGCGGGCTGCCGGCCGTCGTCGTGAACGGCGCGCGAGTGCGGGACGCTGCGCGGCTGCGCCACGAGTGCGAGCGGGCGGCCGCCGCGGCCGGCTGGCGGCGGCCGCTGGTGCTCCTCACGACGCTTGACGACCAGGGAGTAGGGCAGGCGAGCCGTGCGGTGGAGGCGGGTGCCGCGCTCGTGATAGTCGTCGGAGGCGACGGCACGGTGCGCGAGTGCGCGGAGGCGCTGACCGGCACCGGCGTGCCACTGGCAATCGTGTCAGCCGGCTCGGCCAACCTCACAGCGCGCGCTCTCGGCCTGCCCGGACGGCTTGTCCCGGCGCTGGACGTCGCCTTCCGCGGCCAGGACCGCCGGATCGACCTGGGCAGGGCAGACGGTGCGGTGTTTGCGGCGATGGCCGGGATCGGCCTGGATGCCGCCGTCGTCGCCGGGGCCCGCTGGCTGGCCAAGCGCGTCGCGGGCTGGCCTGCCTATGCGGCGGCCGCGACCGGGCAGTTGTTGCGTCGCCCCGTGACCTTCACCATCCGGATCGACGGCGCCGAGCCGCTGACCAGAGTCGCGCGATGCGTGACGGTGGGGAACTCGGGTGCGCTGCCGGGCGGATTCGCCATCATGCCGGACGCTCGGCTGGACGACGGCCGGCTCGATGTGGTCGTGCTGGCGCCGTCCGGGCCGCTGGGCTGGGCCGACGTCGGCTACCGGGTGGCACTGGGCAGCCGTCGGGACGACGCGCAGCTCGAGCGGTTCCGGGCCAGCACGGTCGAGATCCGCGCCGTGGAGCCGGCGACCGGACTCCCGCGCCAGGTGGACGGTGAGCTGATCGGACCGTCGACCGCGCTGCTAGTGCGGGTGCTGCCTGCTGCGCTGCTGGTGCGGGTGCCGGCGTCGGTGCCCCCC
>JASHSZ010000162.1 GCA_030040815.1 Streptosporangiaceae bacterium | reverse complement strand
CTGTCGCGGACGCGCTACTGGGGTACCCCCCTGCCGATCTGGCTGTGCGCGTCGGAGCATGTCACCTGCGTCGGGTCGCTCGCCGAGCTGTCAGCGCTGGCCGGGGCGGACGTCAGCGGAATCGATCCGCACCGGCCGTTCGTCGACGACGTCGTGATCTCCTGCCCGGACTGCGGCGAGCTTGCTCGCCGGGTTCCGGAAGTGATCGACGTCTGGTTCGACTCGGGCGCTATGCCGTTCGCGCAGTTCGGCGCGCCGTGGCAGCACGATGCCGAGTTCCGCAGGTCGTTTCCAGCCCAGTTCATCTGCGAGGCCATCGACCAGACTCGGGGCTGGTTCTACTCGCTGATGGCCGTGAGCACGCTGGTCTTCGGGCGATCCGCGTATGAGAACGTGGTCTGCCTCGGCCTGCTCGTCGATGAACACGGCCGCAAGATGAGCAAGCACCTGGGGAATGTGCTCGAGCCCATGCAGCTGATGGAGGCGCACGGCGCGGACGCCGTGCGCTGGTTCTTCGCGGTGTCCGGCTCGCCATGGTCGACCAGGAAGATCAGCGACAGCATCCTCTCCGAGATCGTCCGCAAGGTGCTGCTCACCTACTGGAACACCGCCTCGTTCCTGGTGCTCTACGCGGGCGCGGCGGCGGGTCACGCCGCGAACGCCACATCGCTCTCCGCACCGGCCGCACCGCCGGTCGCGGCCAGGCCCGCGCTGGATCGCTGGCTGCTCAGCGAGCTGAATGTGCTCATCCGGGACGTGACGGCGGCGCTTGAGGCATTCGACTCGGCGGCCGCCGGGCGGCTGCTGACCGCGTTCATTGATGCCCTGTCGAACTGGTACGTGCGCAGGTCCCGCCGCCGGTTCTGGGACGGCCCGGCGACACCCGACGGCGCTGCCGCGTTCGCCACGCTGACGACGACCCTGGACACCCTGACCAGGCTGCTGGCTCCCATCACTCCGTTTATCACCGACTACGTGTGGCAGGCGACCCGCGACGACCAAGAGCCCGAGTCCGTGCACCTTGCTGCGTGGCCGCAGGCTGACCCTTCGCTGATCGACCCGGCGCTCGCCGAGCAGATGAACCTGGTACGCAGGCTCGTCGAGCTCGGCCGATCGGCCCGGGCGAGTGCGGTCGTCAAGACCAGGCAGCCACTGGCCCGCGCGCTGGTCGCCGCGGCTGGCCTGGAGGCCCTGCCGACCGAGCTGGCCGCGCAGATCGCGGACGAGCTGAACGTCAAGGAGGTCGCGCCGCTGGATCGCGACGGGCGCGAGCTGGTGCGCTATCTCGTGAAGCCGAACTTCCGCTCCCTGGGCAAGCGATTCGGCAGCGGCACCCAGCAGGTCGCCGCGGCGATCGCGACAGCGGACCCGGCTAACCTCGCCGCCACACTGGCGGCGGCCGGCACTGCGGACCTTGACATCGACGGCACTACCGTGGGTATCGGCCCGGCCGACGTCACCGTCACTCAGGTCCCGGCCGCTGGCTGGGCGGTAGCGGCCGAGGGCGGCGAGACCGTCGCTCTGGAGGTGACCGTGACCGCGGAGCTGCGCCGAGAGGGACTGGCGCGCGAGTTCATCCGGCTGGTGCAGGATGCCCGCAAGGGCGACGGTTTGCACGTGACCGACCGCATCGCGCTGCGGTGGTCAACAGGTAGCCGGGAACTCTCCGCGGCGCTGCACGAGCACCAGGCGATGATCGCCGGCGACGTGCTGGCCGTGGAGTTCGGACCGCTCGAGGCCGGTCCCGCCGAGGCCGACACAGCCGACGGTCAGCCGTCAGGCTGGGCCAGTCACCGGCATGATAGCCCCGAGCTTGGCGTCAGCTTCTGGATCGGCAGTGTCGAGCAGGCTTAATCGCTCGCTGGCCGGTCCGGTCGGCAGGCACGGCACGGCGCGCAGCCGCCCGCCTCGGCCTCCCGCCGGGACATCAGCTCCAGGTCGTCGTCGCTCAGGAATCTGATGAGGATGCAGTCTGCCTTGTGATACCTGGCGATCCCCGGCACGACCGAGACCTGGTCGTCCAGCCCGATCGCGGGCGCGCCAGCTTCCCCGGCTTCCGGTGCGGCTGTCCCCGCGGTGGCCGGCTCGGGGGAACCCACGGCCGCCACCGCGCCAGCCTGGCTCGCGGCCGCGGTGCCGACGGCGACTGCGGGCGCCGGTGTCGTCGCTGACCGGGCCGTGGCTGCCTGACCCTCGTCGCTGGCGGCCGGCAACCTGGCCGGTGACGCCGGGCCGGCCGCCTCGGCGGGCAGCCGGGCATCGGCACCGGCGGGCACACGCGGCCAGGCCAGCGAGACTGTCGGGCTGTCGGCGGCCGCGCTCTCGGTCCGATCCTGGGCGCCCCCCGGCCAGCCATGACTGGACTCGACCGGCAGCACCGGGCCGTCCGAGCCTAGATCCTTCGCCGTGGCCGGTGTTGTGGTGCCGGGTGCAGTGGCGGACGGCACGGTCCTGGGCAGCGGCGGAGTGTCGGCGCCGGCCCCAGTGCCCGGCTCCGACCGGGTCGGACGCGCTGCTGCCCGCCCCGGCGACGCCGAGGCCGCAACCGGTTCGGCTGGGGACCGCCGCTCGTCGGCCGGGCCGGCCAGCGGGTCGATCGGGGCCGGAGCCGGGAGCCGCTGCCCGGCCGGCGACCTGGCGGAGCTTGTCGGGTCGGGGTCCGGCTGCCGGCCGAATTCGGCAAGGGAGTCGAGCCGATGCGCGAGCCGCGTCGGATCGTCGGACGACTCGTACCGCTCAGATCCTGCCACGATCGGGTATCGGCCGGCTCGGTCTCGGTGCCCAGACACTGTCTCGCGCGCGGCTCG
>JASHSZ010000161.1 GCA_030040815.1 Streptosporangiaceae bacterium | reverse complement strand
CGCCCGGTCGGCGCCAGTCAGCTGGCCCGCCGCCGGGATCTCGCCGATGTTGCGCGCGGCGAACGACACGGCCCGATTGACCAGGTTCCCCCAGTTCGCCACCAGCTCGTCGTTGTTGCGCCGGACGAACTCGCTCCAGGTGAAGTCGGTGTCCTGGGTTTCCGGGCCGGCCACCGCCACGTAGTACCGCAGCGCGTCTACGTCGTAGCGGGAGAGGAAGTCGCGGACGTAGATCACCACCGACCGGGACGAGGAGAACTTCCTGCCCTCCATGGTCAGGAACTCGCTGGAGACGACCTCGAACGGCAGGTTGAGCTCGCCGAGTGCGCCGGGCGTGCCGCCCCGCGCGCCCTTGCCGCTGTAGCCGAGGAGCATGGCGGGCCAGATCTCGGCGTGGAAGACGATGTTGTCCTTGCCCATGAAGTAATAAGAGTCCGCGTCCGGTGACTGCCACCACGCGCGCCAGGCGTCCGGGTCGCCCGACCGCCTAGCCCACTCGATGGACGCGGACAGGTAGCCGATCACGGCATCGAACCACACGTAGATCCGCTTATCGGGCAGGTCCTGCCAGCCCTCAAGCGGGATCGGCACGCCCCAGTTCAGGTCCCTGGTGATGGCCCGCGGCTGCAGGTCCCCGAGCAGGTTGAGGGAGAACTTGAGCACGTTCGGCCGCCACAGCCCGCTCTTGCTCTGCAGCCAGGTGCCCAGCACGTCGGCGAACGCGGGCAAGTCGAGGAAGAACTGCTCCGTCGCCACGAACACCGGTGTCTCACCGTTGATCTTCGACCGCGGGTCGATGAGGTCGACGGGGTCGAGCTGGTTGCCGCAGTTGTCACACTGGTCGCCGCGCGCGTTCTCGAAGCCGCAAATCGGGCACGTGCCCTCGATGTACCGGTCGGGCAGAGTCCGGCCGGTGGACGGCGACACCGCGCCCATGGACGTACGGGTGAAGATGTAGCCGTTGGTGTACAGAGCGCGGAAAAGCTCCTGCACGACCGCGTAGTGGTTGCGGGTCTTGGTCCGAGTGAACAGGTCGTAGGACATGTCAAGCCCAGCAAGGTCCTCGGCGATGACCCGGTTATACCGGTCGGCGAGGTCGCGCGCGGTCACCCCCTCGGCGTCCGCCTGCACCTGGATGGGGGTGCCGTGCTCGTCGGTGCCGCTCACCATGAGGACCTGGTTGCCGCTCATTCGCTGGTATCTCGCGAACATGTCACACGGCAGGCCGAAGCCTGACACGTGGCCGATGTGACGCGGGCCATTGGCGTACGGCCAGGCCGCACAGGCGAGAATGTGACGGCTGGTCATAGCTGTCAGCCTAGGGGAGGCCCGGCCGGGGAACGAGCCGGCGCGGCAGGGCCGGACCTGCCGACGGCGTTGTAGAGGTCTCGCCTGCGCAGGCCGGCCTGCGCTGCGACTGCGACCACCGCGTCCCTGGTTGTGGCGCCGTCTTGGACATGAGCCAGGACCTGGGCCACCGCTGCCGCAAGCTCTTCGGGCTCACCCGCCGCTGCCCCACCGGCGTCGCGAGCCGGGGCGCCGGCCACCACGACCGTCACGTCACCCTGGCCGCCGCCGCTCAGCTGGCCGGCCAGCTCTCCCAGGGTTCCGCGCTGCACATCCTGGTCGGTCGCTGCCAGTGCCTGGCAGATCACCGCAGGCCGGTCGGCGCCGAACGCGCCCGCCAGCTCGGCCAGCGTCCGGCTGAGCCGGCGGGCGCGTTCGGCGAAGATCAGCGTCCGGCGCTCGGCCGCGAGCTCTGCGAACCGGCGTCCGCGCACATCGGCTCGGCGGGGCAGGACGCCCTCGAAGGTAAACCGCTCGGCTGGCAGACCGGCGACAGCCAGTGCGGCGGTAACCGCTGACGGCCCGGGCAGCACCCTCACCCGGATCCCTGCTGCCGCGGCCGCCGCGATGAGGCTGCGGTCGGCGTCCCCAGGGCCGGCCGGCCCGTCGCCAGTGACCAGCAGCACGTCCTGGCCTGCCCTGAGCTCGGCCAGCAGCTCGGGGACGTACCGGCCCGGCGGGTTCTCGGCCCCGGACATCACCCGGCCGGTCAGGGTGACGCCCAGGGCTACGGCGAGCCGGCGCAGGTCCCCGGTATCCGTCGCCGCGACCAGGCCGGCCGCTGCCAGTGCGGGCCCGAGCCGGGCCGTGACGTCGGCCACCTCCCCGGCGGGCGCGGAAGCGACGGTCAGGGTGCCGGAAGATGGCGTTGACTCAGAGTCTGCCCGGAGCATGTCCGTGCCTACGCTAGCCGCGCCGCGCCTACCATGGCTGGCAATGAACGTCTCCCAGGCGGCGCCGGCCGCGAGTACCGAAGGCTCCCTGCTCACCAGGGCCAGCCGCCACGGCAGCGCGCTCGTGCTGGGCAGCACGTTCTGGGGCTGGGCCGGGCCGGTCCTCGTCACGATCTTCGGTGGCTTCCTGCGGTTCTACCGGCTCAGCCAGCCAGACGCGGTCGTGTTCGACGAGACCTACTACGTGCCAGACGCGAACTCGATCCTGCGCCACGGCGTCGAGCTTGAACACGTCAGCAACGTCAACAACCTGCTCGTTCGGGGCGACCCCAACATATTCACGATCACCAGCGGCCACCTGACCGGTGAGATCGTTGCGCACCCGCCGCTCGGCAAGATCATGATGGCATTCGGCCAGTGGGTATTCGGGCTTAGCCCGTTCGGCTGGCGGTTCTCCGTCGCGGTCGTCGGCACGCTGTCGATCCTGCTGCTCGCCCGGATCGTCCGGCGGATGACGCGGTCGACCTTGCTCGGCTGCGTGGCCGGCCTGCTGCTGGCGCTCGACGGACTCGAACTGGTGCTGAGCCGCACCGCGATCCTCGACATCTTCGTGATGTTCTGGGTGCTCGCGGCCTTCGGCTTGCTGGTCATCGACCGGGACCGCACCGTCGCCAGGCTCTCCGACGCGGCGAGCGCGGCCGCCGAGGCCGACGAGCCGGATGCTGCGGGCCCTCGGCTCGGCATCCGCTGGCTGCGGGTGGCGGCGGGCATGTGCCTCGGCGCGGCGTGCGCGAGCAAGTGGAACGGGCTGTGGTTCCTGATCGCGTTCGCCGGGCTCGCGATCGTCTGGGACCTCGGTTCCAGGCGAGCAGCCGGGTACGCCGCCTGGCGGATCGGTGGCCTGCGCAGCGACGCTGTATGGCTGCCGCTCTGGTTCATCGTCGCCCCGGCTGCTGTGTACACGGCGTCGTGGAGCGGCTGGTTCGCCACCGGCGACGGCTACGACCGGAACTGGGCCGCGCTGCACGGCAACCACACCCCGATCTGGTCCGCCATCGACTCCTGGTACCAGTACAACCACTGGATGTTGCAGTTCGGAGTCGGGCTGACCTCCTTCCAGTCCTACAAATCGAACCCGCTCGGCTGGCTGGTGCTCGCGAGGCCGATCTCCTTCTACTGGAGCGAGCCCCACGCCAGCACCTGCGGCTCACACTGCACCGCCTCGGAGGTCCTCGCGATCGGCACGCCCCTCATCTGGTGGGGCGGCACGCTGGCGCTGGTGTTCTGCCTGTTCTGGTGGCTGAGCGGGCTGACCGGTGACTTGGTGTTCGGCAGGACGCCGCGGCGCGACTGGCGGGCCGGGGCCGCGCTGCTCGGCGTGGCGGCCGGCTGGCTACCGTGGATCTGGTACGCCTGGCACGACAACCGCACCGAGTTCTACTACTACGCGGTCTCCTTCGAGCCGTTCATGATCATCGCTATCACGCTGTGCCTCGGGCTGATCATCGGGCCGGCGCGAGCCGCGCCTGGCAGGCGCGCGATGGGCGCCGTCGGGGCGGGTGTCTACCTGATCGCCGTGCTGGTTAACCTGGCCTACCTGTATCCGATCCTGACTGCCGAGGTTATCCCGTTCTCTGCCTGGTTGTCCCGGATGTGGTTCCACCGCTGGATATAAGCGGCCTCGCCGCCTTCCGGGCACGTTCCGTAGTCGCAGTGTTACCCAGATCACGCATCGTGTTACTCGTCAGTTGCGTCATAGCTGTGTCAGTTCCCCCGACTGAAGCGGAGCGCACAGTGAGGGTAGATGCACCACGGGCACGGCAGGACCAGAAGCAGCTGGCGGCGACGGTCGAGCCCAGGCAGGTCTCGTCGATGCCGGACCGCGACGTGCTGTTCGAGCGAGACGTCACGCCGTTCCTGGGCCAGCTCTACCCGGCCGCGCTGCGCATGACGAGGAACCCCAGCGACGCCGAGGACCTCGTCCAGGAGACGATGACGAAGGCCTACGCGGCCCTGCACCAGTTCAAGCCCGGCACCAATCTGCGCGCCTGGCTGCATCGCATCCTGGCGAACACCTTCATTAACAGCTACCGGAAGAAGCGCCGCGAGCCGATCCAGGATCTCGGCGCCGACTTCCAAGAGGACTGGCAGGTTGGCGGCGACCCGCTGATGCCCCCGGCCCGGTCGGCCGAGGCCGAGGCACTGGACCGGCTCCCCGACTCCGACATCCTGCAGGCGCTGGGCGAACTGCCGGAGGAGTTCCGGGTCGCCATCTACCTGGCCGACGTCGAGGGCTACCCGTACAAGCAGATCGCCGAGATGATGGGCACACCCATCGGGACGGTGATGTCCCGATTGCACCGCGGCCGGACCAAGCTCCGCGACCGGCTGGCCGGTACCGTTGCTGGCCAGCGCGCCCTCGCCAGCTCAGCCCGGTAGGACTCACCGGAAGCGCGGGTCGCCCGCCCGCGCGGCACCCCCGGAAGCGCGGGTCCCCCACCC
>JASHSZ010000160.1 GCA_030040815.1 Streptosporangiaceae bacterium | reverse complement strand
CGTCGGCGGGGCCTTGGACTCCGGGCCGCCGTAGCTGGTGTTCGGCGCCATCGTGAACGCGCTGTTGGTGGAGTCGAACGAGGTCAGCTTGTACGGGCCGTCGACGATCTGCCACAGCGGGTTCGTTGCGTAGGTCGACAGCGTGCTCGATGCGGTGGACAGATAGTTGTAGATGGTCGTCGCGTCCGTGGGGTTGGTGAAGTTAAGCCCGGAACCGGCCATGCTCTCCCAGGCAATCGGCATGGGCTGGATGCCGCCGAGCTCGTCGTAGGTGAACCAGCCCGGGTTCACCGAGGTCTTCGTGGTGAACACGATCGTCGAGGCGTTCGGCGTGGTCACGCTGGCGACCTGGTCGGGGATGCCCAGACCGGGGGTGTAATCCGCCCAGTTCGCCGGGCTGATCGCGATGGCGGCCTTCATCTCATACCACCAGAACAGCACGTCCTGCGAGGTGAGCGGGGCGCCGTTGGACCACTTGTAGTTGCTCTTCAGCGTGACCGTGTACGTCTTGTCGTTGTTGCTCACGACCGGCAGGTCGGCCAGGCTCATCGCCGCGTTGTAGGTGGGGTAGATGCCGTTGTTGGTCCAGTACAGCGGCCGGTACATCTGGTAGTCGAAGTCAAGCACCGTGAAGACCGAGTTGTCCGCGCCGGTGATGATAGGCAAAACCCAGTTCGCCGCGGTGCTGGGCGGCGCGCCGACGGTAACGACTCCGCCGTGCTCGGCACCCGTTGCGGGGGCTGGCACGGAGCCGAACGTACCGTTAATCTTTAGCCCTGAAACGTGACTGCCTGTGGTGGTGCCACAGGCAGCCAGTGCGGTGGCGCAGACAGCGGCAAGGCCGACCGTTGCCCACGAACGGACATTTCCGATCATAAGTCCTCCTGGCTGACTGATGCCGCACTGGGCCGCTTTGCCCAGGTCGGCGTCGGTGTTGTTGCGCAGGCAAGCTGCCTAGACTCGCCGCGTACTTTCCGCTTGGATCCCTTGCCGCCGCCACGTCGGCGCGCCGGCTGCAAGGAACTGGCCAAAGCATAGATTCAGCTCGGTAGCGAAACCGAGGTAATCTTGTCACGTTTTGTTATCAATGTAAGCGAACTGGGGCCAGCGCGAGGAATCAACCGGGTAAATGTGCCAAAGGTATAGATCACTTGTCACCCGACATCCCGGCCACCACCATCGCCGGGTGCGTCGGCGTCGCACTCGGCCTGTAACGATTGGCTGTCCGGCGCCGACCCGGACCGCACAGCATCACCTTGGCCGACGCACGCGACTGCGGACTGGGCACTGGCGGCGAGCGAGCTGCCACCGAGACCCTGGTCCTGGCCCGCAGCGACCTCCTTCGCCGCGCGCCGTCGGCGGCCAAATCTGGTTGTGCGGCCGAGCACGCTCGCCCGCGGCTACTCTCCCTCCCCCCAGTCGGCCGGCCGCGCCACAACCATCTGGAAGCAAGTTGAGGGAGAGCATAGGGTTGACGGCGTCGATATTTAAAGGCTGGAAATGTTACAAGATGCTTTCGTTACCTGGCTGAGTGGTGTCGAACGGGCTGTTGTCCCGGCTTCGCGGGCCCAGGATCCGCTTCTCCGCGATCACGAAGGTCCGCCTCAGGATGCCTACAGCTAACCTTCAGGCAGTCGGGGAATACTGGTGGCATGATTAGCCAGCCCAACGGGAGCCGGCCGAGCGATGCCCGGCTGCTCGTCGTCGAGGATGAGCCCAACATCCTCGAGCTGCTGGCCGCCAGCCTGCGCTATTCCGGCTTCGAGGTCGTCACGGCGTCGGCCGGGAACGAGGCCGTGCACGCCGCCCAGCGGCACCGGCCGGACCTCATCGTGCTCGACGTCATGCTGCCCGATATGGACGGTTTCGACGTGGTGCGGCGACTGCGTAGCGGCGGCACCCAGATACCTGTGGTCTTCCTCACAGCGCGTGACTCGACCGAGGACAAGATCCGCGGCCTGACCCTAGGCGGCGATGACTACGTGACCAAGCCGTTCAGCCTGGAGGAGGTCATCGCCCGGATCCGGGCCGTGCTGCGCCGGACCAGGGGCGACGGCTCAGAACCGCCGCCGCGGCTGAAGTTCGCCGACCTGGAACTGGACGAGGACAGCCACGAGGTCTGGCGCGGCGGCAAGCAGATTCAACTGTCGCCGACCGAGTTCAAGCTGCTGCGGTACTTCATGGGGAACGCTAACCGGGTGCTCTCCAAGATGCAGATCCTCGACCACGTCTGGGACTACGACTTCCGCGGTGACACCGGGATCGTCGAGTCCTATGTCTCCGTGCTGCGACGCAAGATCGACACGACCGAGCCGCACCTGCTGCACACGCTGCGTGGCGTCGGCTACGTGCTCAGGTTGCCGCCATCCGCCTAGGTCGACCTCGTGTTATGGGCACACATCGGACAGACAGCTTCTGGCAGTCGGTAAGGGCCCTGCCAGGGCGCATGTCGCTGCGCACCAAGCTCATCTCCGCGGTGCTCGCCCTAGTCGCGATCGCGCTCGTCGTCATCAGCGCGGCCGGCCTCCTCATCCTGCGCAACGATCTGCTCGAGCCGGTTGACGCGAACCTACAGTCGGTGCAGACCGAGCGCCTCGGGGTGAGCGGCGTGGAGAGCTACCTGTCGACGGGCAGCGCCGCGCAGGCTGAGGAGCCCGGCACCGCGGTCGACTGGATCTCGGCCAGCGGGTCAGTGCACCAGGCGGTGATCCCGGTCGAGTCCGGGCCGTCCTACCCAGGCGCCTTCTTCCGGCCGGGACAGGGCACACCGGTCGCGGGGCCTAACGTCCCAGCGAGCACCTCCTGGCAGCTCGGACACCTGGGCAAGCCGACAACCGTGTCCGCCGTGTCCGGTGGCGCCCGCTGGCGAGTGCTGCTCGTACCGCAGCAGTTCACGAACAACGCCACTGGTGCGACGATCTCCGGCACGATAGTGCTGGCCGTGGACGCTACCAGCGTGTACACCACAATTGGCCAGCTCTTCGGCATCGACGTGCTGGTTAGCCTGGCGGTCATCTGCGTGCTCGGCCTCGTGGTGGTCGCGGTGATCCGGCGCAGCCTGCGGCCGCTGGTCGACATCGAGCGGACGGCGGGCGCCATCGCCGCCGGGGACCTGACCCGCCGGGTGCCGGAGCGAGACCCGCGGACCGAGGTGGGACGGCTCGGCCGGTCGCTGAACGTGATGCTCAGTCACATCGAGTCAGCGTTCCGAGCCCGGTCGAAGTCGGAGGCGGCGGCCCGGCGCTCTGAGGAGAAGATGCGCCAGTTCGTGGCCGACGCCAGCCACGAGCTGCGCACTCCGCTGACCGCGATCCGCGGCTTTGCCGAGTACTACCGCCAGCGGGGCGGCATCGCGGTGAGCGAGAACGGCTCGGGTCACCTGGCCAGCGCGGACATGGACCGGATCATGCGCCGGGTCGAGCAGGAGTCGGCTCGGATGGGCATCCTGGTCGAGGACATGCTGCTGCTGGCCCGGCTGGACCAGCAGCGGCCGCTCGACGCCAAGCCGGTCGACCTGCTGACGCTTGCCGCGGACGCGGTCCACGACGCGCGGGTGGTCGCGCCGGAACGCAGCATTCAGCTGACAGTGGGCTCGGGTGCGGCACTGATCGTCATCGGCGACGAGGTCCGGCTGCGCCAGGTCATCGGCAACTTGATGACCAACGCACTGACGCACACTCCAGCGGGCACGCCCATCGACGTGCGGATCCGATCCGGCAGCCTGGACGAGGCGCCGGAACCCGCCCAGTCCGCGCCCTCGCCGCCCCCAGCGGCTCTGCCCCCACCGTCGCCGCCATGGACCGCCACGCCCACGCCCGCGGGAGCCCGGGCCGCCACCGCCGGAGCTACCGTTGCGGCGTCGCCCGAGGCCCAGCCCCGGCGAGCGCACCGGCCGGCTGCGGTGCTCGAGGTCGCCGATCAGGGGCCAGGGCTGACCAGGGAGCAGGCGGAGCACGTGTTCGAGCGCTTCTACCGTGCGGACCGGGCTCGCAGCGTGGGCGGCACCGGCCTCGGGCTGGCGATCGTGGCGGCTTTGGTAGCGGCCCACGGCGGCGTGAGCTGGGTCCGGTCGACTCCCGGCCACGGCGCCACGTTCTGCATCGCGCTGCCGCTGGCACCCGAGGCGGCGCAGGACTCTGACGACGGCGACGATGATGCGGACGACATCTCCGAGCCGGACTGGGGCGCGGCCGCCCGCGACCATGGTGCGGACTACTCTTCCGAGCCGGACTGGGACGCGGCCGGCCCCGACCATGGTGCGGACTACTTTTCCGAGCCGGACTGGGACGCGGCCGGCCCCGACCATGGTGCGGACTACATCTCCGAGCCGGACTGGGGCGCGGCCGGCCCAGACGATGCTGCCGGCGACGCCGACTACTCGTACGACTCCACTCGTCCGGTGACTAGGCGGGAAACCCGCGGCGCTAGCGAACCCCCGTGGGCTCGCTAGCTCGCGCGCTCGGGCAACTCACGCGCCGGCCGACGGCGGGCGATCGAACCGGCCCGGCTGGCCGACAGCAGAGCGGCGACCGCCATGAAGCCCATGGAGGTATAGAAGGCGGCATGCAACCCGGTGGTGAACGCGGCCGCGAGGCCCCCGCGGAGGCTCGTCGAGCCGACAAAGATCGCGAACGCCAGGCCGCGTGATATCGACTGCGACGCGATGAGGATCGCGGTCGAGAACGAGAACACCATGCCGATGTTGCCGAACGTCCGCAGCATGCCGGAGGAGATGCCCAGCACTGTCTGCGGTGAGGCCTTCATCACGGCCGCGCTGTTGGCCGGGAAGAACGCCGACGCGCCCGCCCCGTTGATCACGCTGCCCAGCACGACCAGCCACAG
>JASHSZ010000159.1 GCA_030040815.1 Streptosporangiaceae bacterium | reverse complement strand
GTCGAGGACGGTGCTCCACTGCTCGTCGGTCATCTCGACCAGCGGCGCGTTCCCGCCCAGGCCGGCGTTGTTCACCGCGACGTCCAGGTGGCCGTACTCGGCGACCGCGGTGTCGAACAGCCGCTGCACCTGCTGCTCCGATGTCACGTCGCAGACCAGCGCCAGCGGCCGCGCACCGAAGAGCTCGTCCAGTTGCGCCGCCGCCTCGGCGAGCCGGCGCTCGTGCCGGTCGCTGATGACCACCCGGGCGCCCTCCTCCGCGCAGCGGCGGGCCGTCGCGAAGCCGATGCCGGTGCCCGCGGCGGCGGTGACCAGCACGGTGCGCCCGGCTAGCAGGCCGTGACTGCCGTGCGGCCGCGGTGCTGGCCCGGCGGGACGACCCCCCGTAACCCCCCGCGGAGCTGGTCCGGTCTGGGTGTCAGCCATCGTCAGCGCCCCCCGGCTCGGTTTTGCCCCATGGTCCCACCGCGGCTGCGAGCCGACCCGTCAGCTGGCGTCGCGAGCTGGTCGAGCACCGCGCTGGCCTGTGTGACGATCCGGTCGACCAGCTCGGCGCAGCTGGGCAGGTCGTCGATGACCCCCACAACCTGTCCGCTGGCCAGCGTGCCGAGATCGATGCGCCCGTCGACCATGCTGGCGCGCAGCATCATCGGCGTGTTCGCCGCCATGATCAACTGCGTCCAGCCGAGTTCGTGGCTGCGCTTCATCGCCAGCCCCTCGGTCAGCAGGTCGCGCCAGGAGGCGCCGGACACCCGGCGGAACGCGACGGCATGCCCGACCGACCTGCGCAGCCGGGCCAGCGCACTGCCGCCGAGCAGTTGCTCGACCAGTTCGGTGCGCAGTACCCGCTGCGGCACGCCGTCCAGCACGCTGGTGACCACGGTGTCTGTCACCGTCCGGCGGAGATACTCGGCCTTCACCGAGTCCGGCACCGGGCTGTCGCTGGTGAGCAGGAACCGCGTGCCCATCGCGATGCCCGCCGCGCCGTAGCCGAGCGCGGCGACCAGGCCGCGGCCGTCGCTGAAGCCGCCGGCCGCGATGACCGGCAGGTCGACCGCGTCCAGCACCTGCGGCAGCAGGATCGACGTGGGGACGGCCCCGGTGTGGCCGCCGCCCTCAGCACCCTGGGCGATGACCGCGTCGACGCCCCAGGCGGCTACCTTCTCGGCGTGCCGCCGCGCCCCGACGGTCGGCACCACCAGGAGGCCGTCATCGCGCAGCGAGCGGATCACCCGCTCATCCGGCGCCAGCGCGAATGAGGCCACCCGGACGCCGCGGCGGACCAGCAGGCTGGCGCGCTCGGCCACGTCCGGCGCGTCGCCGCGCAGGTTGACCCCGAACGACCTGCCGGTGAGCTCGCGCGTGCGGCCGATCGCGGTGTCGGTCTCGGCGAGGCTCAGCGTGCCGGCGGCCAGAATGCCGAACGCGCCGGCGTTGGCCGTGGCGGCGGTCAGCTCCGGTGTGGACACCCAGCCCATGCCGGTCTGCACGATGGGGTAGTCGACGCCGAACAGCTCGCAGAGCGCCGTGCGCAGCGCCGGATGCGGCGCCCGTGCCCCCCGCCCCGCGCTGTCGGGCGCCGACGGCTCGCTGATGGCACTACCGTCTTTCGTCATCGGGCGCTCACTCGCGCACCTCGCCGTCGCGGAGCCCGGCCGGGTCGATGATGGCGCGGATCAGCCGCAGCTCGGCCGGCGTCGGCGCTCGGGTCTGCGGCACCGTACTATCGATCGCCAGCTCGAAGCCGGTGGCACCGACCACCTCGTCCACCTCGACGCCTGGGTGCACCGACACCAGGCGCATGCTGTGATCCGGTCCGCCGAAGTCGAGCACCGCCAGGTTGGTCACAACCCGCCGCAGGTCGATGAACGCCGCCGCAACGGGGCCCGCAATCCGCGCCCGGTCGTAGCCGACTCCGGACACCATGTCGACCCGTGGCACGAACACCCGAGGCAGGTGCCGCGGCACCCAGTAGCTGGTCGGGTGGTTCACGGTGTTGCCCGGCGCGCCGCGCACACCAAGCAGCTGCCGGACCGGCCGCGCGTGATCACCGATGGCGGAAATGTTGGCGTTGCCATACCGGTCGATCTGGGCCGGGCTCATCATGACGTGCCGACGGCCCGCCCACACCAGGTCGAAGACCGAGCGGAACGGGATCCAGCCCTCGACCGGGCCAGGCGCACGCTGGCCGAGCGCCCAGGTGCCCGCGACGTAGCTGGCCTCGCCGTCCGTCAGCAGCAGATCAGGCTCGAACGTCGCCCGGGCCAGCCGGGCGCCCGCGGTCGGAATCAGCCCCATCGGGCTCGCGGCGATCTCGCCGTCACCGCGCCACGCCTCCGCGCAGGCCAGTACGCAGATCTCGGCCCGGCTCACGCCGCCGGGTGCGGACGACCCAGCGCCGACCGCGCCGGCCGATTCGCTCAGCCTGGTCACGCGCTCGCCTCCGCCCGCAGCGCCGCCACCGCGGCCTGGTAGGCGGGCTCATCGCCGGTCAGATACGTGGCGACGAACCGCGTCCACTCCCCCGCATCCTTCGCCGCGGCGACATAAGCCCGCTGGAACGTCTCGTCCCGGCCGTAGTCGGGATCGCACGAGGTGAAGTGCGCCCCGTTCGGCGCCTCGACCACCCCGGCGACCATCCACCGGTGGACTCGCAGCCGCGGCAGGCCGCACGCCGCGAGCTCTGACGTTGGCACGATCCGCTCGCACGACACGTAGGCGTGGTCGGCCGCGGTGCAGAACAAATCGTCGAAGTACAGGTCGTCGCCGAGGAACTGCGCGTTGCCCGCGGCGTCGGCCCGGTTCAGGTGCACCAGCGCGGCGTCGAGCGGCAGCGCCGGCACCGCCACGAGCTCGGCGCCATCGGCGTACGGCGAGCGGACCGTGCGCAGCTCCGGGTTGACGACCAGCACGTCCGAGCCGAGCCCAGCCCGGCAGGGCAGGAAGGGCAGCCGACAGCTCGCCGCGTACAGGGCCCACTGCAGCATGCCCTCGTCGTACTCGGTCACCTCGATGGCCGCGTGCTGCCGGGCCGCCTGGAAATGCGGCTCGAGCGGGATCGAGTCGAGTGACACGAACGCATA
>JASHSZ010000158.1 GCA_030040815.1 Streptosporangiaceae bacterium | reverse complement strand
ACGGCGCCACGGCCGCCGTTGTCCCGGCCACCGCGCGGTCCAGGCCGGCCTGGTCGAACGTGGCCGGGATCGGCAGGATCCGCCACTGGCTGGGCGGCCACACGATCATGAAAGCGCGGCCGATGACCATGTTCTCGGGCACTGTGCCGTGGCCCGGGTCGTACATCCGCATGCGCGAGTCGTCCGAGACCTGCCGGTTGTCACCCATGACCCACAACCGCCCCGGCGGAACGGTGATGCTGAACCGGATCAGCGAGGGCGCGGCGCCGGGATACAGGTACGACGTCTCGTGCAACGGCACGCCGTTCACGGTCACGAATCCTTGCGCAGTGCAACAGGCGACGTGATCGCCGGGCAGCCCGATGACGCGCTTAATGAAGTCGGTCTCGTCGGTCGGCGTGCCGAACAGCCCGCCGATCGAGTGAAACAGCGGCCCCAGCGTGACATCGTAGGCGCGCACCAGCGGGTCCGAGGACGGCTTGGCCTGCGGCGGCATGGGGTTCCATGACCCGTTGCCGTCGAACACCACGATGTCGCCTCGGTGGATGGCGCGGAAGTGGTAGACGAGCTTGTTCACCAGCACCTTGTCGCCCACCATCAGGGTGTCTTCCATGGAGGACGACGGGATGAAGAACGGCTGCACCACGAAGGTCTTGATCACCAGGGCGATCGCGAGCGCCACCACGATGAGGATGGGCAGTTCGCGCCAGGCCGACCAGTGCCGGGTCCGGCCCGACTTGCCGTGCGAGCCGCCCTCGGGCACGGTGGGTTCCTGCGGCGTCGTGCCTGTCGGCCCCGTCCCCGCCGTCGGTTCTGCTGCCCCGTCGGCGGCTGCAGCCGCGCTCGGCGGCCCCCCGCCGGGCACGCCCTCCACCAGCCGCTCAGGGCTGCCCTGCTCCTCGCTCATCACGCAGAGCCTATCCCGGCAAGGACGCTGGCAGCGGCGGCCATGACCGCTTCGTAGCGTCGTTCGGCAGTCGATGGGCAATGGGCCAGAAGCCCGGTCCTGACCATATTCACCGCTGATTTTCTGGTAACGGGCCGCGATGGGGCCGGACCCGGCGACCGCGGCGCGGTCGCGACCGGCGCGCCCGACGGTGGAGCCGGGTCAGCGGGATCGCTACCGCGACTCCGGCGACCGCGGGGACCGCGGACGCGCTTGCACCTGCAGCGGCCTTGATGCCCTCCTGGCCGAAGGTGGCCGGGATGGGCAGGATCCGCCACTGGCTCGGCGGCCAGACGATGACGAAGGCGCGGCCGATCACCTTGTTCTCCGGGATCATGCCGTTGCCCGGATCGGCTTCGTGGCCGCGCGAGTCGTCGGAGATGCCGCGGTGGTCACCGAGGACCCAGAGGTATCCGGCCGGCACCCGGACGTTGAAGTGCCCGAGTATGCCTGACGGCGCGCTACCGGGCTGATCGCCCGGATACAGGTAGGACCGCTCGTGCAGTGGCACGCCGTTGATCGTGATGAGGCCGCGGGAGTCGCAGCAGACCACGTGATCGCCCGGCACGCCGATCACCCGCTTGACGAAGTCCGTCTGGTCGAGCGGCGACCCGAACAGGCTGCCGACGGCGTCGAACAGCTTGCGCAAGGTGTCGTCGTAGGCCCTCGCTATGAGATCGGCGTCCGGCCCGGATGTCGGTGCGGCCGGCTCCCAGCTGCCCGCCCCGTTGAAGACCACGATGTCGCCCGGCTGGATGGCGCGGAAGTGATAGACGAGCTTGTTGACCAGGATCTTGTCGCCGATCTCCAGGGTGTCCTGCATGGACCCGGTCGGGATCACGAAGGCCTGGACCGCGAACGTCTTGACCAGCATCGCGATCACGAGCGCGATGACGAGCAGGATGGGCAGTTCCCGCAGCAGCGATCGCTCCCGCGGACGGGCAGAGACCGGCGGGCTCGGCGGGTTCGCCGCGTCCTCGTCAGCCGGCTTGGCCGTCATCGAGACCTCGACCCGTGCCAGCCTGCGCCGCCACGGCGGCGCAGGCGCTACCTGGCCGGGGTGACGTCGCGCCGCTCCCGGATCCTGGCTGCCTTGCCGCGCAGCGAGCGGAGGTAGTACAGCTTTGCGCGGCGGACCCGGCCTCGGGTCACTACCTCGATCTTGTCGATCGCGGGCGTGTGCACCGGGAACGTCCGCTCCACGCCGACGCCATAACTGATCTTGCGGACGGTGAACGTCTCCCTGGCTCCGCCACCCTGGCGCCTGATGACCACGCCCTGGAAGATCTGGATCCGTGAGCGGTTGCCCTCGGTGACCTTTACGTGCACCTTCAGGGTGTCGCCAGGCCGGAAGCTCGGGATGTCCGAACGGATCTGCGCCTGCTCAAGCTCGGCAATCGCGGTGTGCATCGCTGCGGTTTCCTCGGTCATCATCAGCGCACGCTGCGAACGCGCTGGATCGGTCGTGTGTCTGCGCTGGGCTCGCGCCCGGCGGCCCCGGGCAGCTGACAGCAGAAGCAGACCAGCGGCTGGGCAGTGCCTTTAGTGTGCCACATCTTGGCTGTCAACCGGAAAACCGGCCTCGGCCAGCACCTCCCGGTCGCGGCGGTCGAGCGCTCCGGGCGCCTCGGTCGCGAGCCGGGCGACCAGGTCAGGACGATTCCGCGCGGTCCGCCGCAGCGCACCGTCCCGGCGCCAGCGGGCGATCATGGCGTGGTCGCCCGACAGCAGCACAGGGGGTACCTCGCGGTCGCGCCACACCCGGGGTCTGGTGTAGCTCGGGCCCTCGACCAGCCCGGCCATGGGGCCGCCGGACTCGATTCCGCCGAAACCGAATGAGTCGTCGGTGGCCGACTCGGCGTTGCCCAGCACGCCGGGCAGCAGGCGGCAGATTGCCTCGGTCATGACCAGCACGGCCGGCTCACCGCCAGCCAGCACGTAGTCGCCGATGCTGACCTCCTCGACTCGCAGCATCGACTGCGCCTCGTCGGCGACCCGGCCGTCGATGCCCTCGTACCGCCCGCACGCGAAGATCAGCCACGGCTCTGCCGCGTACCTGGCCGCGTGCTGCTGGGTGAAGGGCACGCCCGCCGGCGTCGGGATCACCAGCAGCGCTTCGGCGCCAGGTCCTCCTCCCCCGCCGGCCAGCACCGCGTCCAGCGCCTCGCCCCACGGCTCGGGCTTCAT
>JASHSZ010000157.1 GCA_030040815.1 Streptosporangiaceae bacterium | reverse complement strand
CTCCAGGCGGTCGATCGTGTCGCGCAGCAGCGCGCGGGCGTCGCCATAGCGCCCGAGCCGACGGTACAGCTGGGCCAGCCCCGCACGGCTCCGCAGCGTATCGGGGTGACGGGGACCGAGCACCCGCTCGAACCCGGCCCAGGCCTGCTCACAGGCCAGCTCAGCGGCCGCCGTCTTGCCGGTCTGCTGGTAGGCGGCGCCGAGGCTGTTCCGCGCTGTCAATGTGTCCAGGTGATCAGGCCCGAGGACGCGCTCCCGGTCGGTCACCACCCGTTTGTAGAGCGCGACTGCCTCCTTCGCCCGGCCGCTGGCCAGGTAGGAGTCGGCCAGGCCTTGACGCGTGGTCATCGTCTGCGGGTGCCGGTCTCCCTGGGCGCGCTCCCGGTCGGCCAGCGTGCGCCGGTAGAGGGTGATGGCGTCGGAGTGCTGGCCCGCAGCCAGGTAAGCGGCGGCAAGCTCGTCTCGGGCGCCGAACGTATCGACGTGCCCGGGGCCGCAGACCCGCTCGAATTGGGGAACGGCACGTGCCAGGATGGCGATCGCGGCCGGGGCTTGGTCCGCCGCCACGAGGGCGTGGCCCAGGCGGCGCCGCGCCTCAATCACGTCACGATGGGCCGGCCCGAGCCCCTGGGTCAGGCTGTCGAGTACCCACTGGAACCACGGCACGGCGTCGTCCGCGCGCCCGGCCGCGAGGTAGGCGTCGGCCAGTCGCCGCGCCGCCAGCATCGTGTCAGGGTGCCCGCCGCCGAGCACGCGGTCGCTAGTCGCGGCCAGGTCGAGCCAATGGTCCACCGCGGCTCCGGTCAGGTGGGCGCGATCCAGGCTGTCCCCTGCCCGCACCAGCACCGGATGGCAGCCGTCATCCCACAGCAGGTCTTCGGTGCTTCCCCGGAGTGTCGCCACGCAGGATCGCAGGCCGGAAGCGGGCCAGCCCGGCAGCTCCGGCTCCGGCCACGCCTGGAGCAACGCGTCCGCGACCGAACGCGCCGCCTGAGCCGACGCGCCGTCGGGCATCACGGCCCGCAGCGCGGCCTGCAGCACTGGGCTGATCCGGATCGTCGGCGGGGTGGTCATCCCTTCGACGGTCAGCAGGCCGACCTGTTCAAGCGCTGCCAGCGCCGCGTGGGGGCGTTCGCTACTGGCCGGGACGCCGCCGCCGCCCGGTGGGGGATCGCCTGGCGCAGGAGGAGCGAGGACAGGCTGGGGAATGCCGTGCCCGTCAAGGTGCGCGGCCAGGGCCAGCACCCACTCGGCCCATCCGCCCGGCACCAGCTGGTCCGCGCGCTCCAGGGACAGCATCCACGTCACCGCGGCTGCCGGCGGCCATGCGCTGGCCGACTCCGCGAGCTGCTCTCGCCGACGCACGAATTGAGCCCGGTACTCGCGGCACGACAGGGGGGAGCTGGCGATCACCGCACTGGCCTGGGCCAGCGCGACCGGCTCCAAGTTCAGGTCCTGAGCCAGTTCGATCGCGCCGTGCCGTTTGTCCGGGTCGGCCGACAAAGACTCGCTCAGCTGGCTAATGGCCTCCCGCAGGCTGAACGTCCCTACCGGCACGACGCGCACGCCGCTAGGAACGGCCGCGGCGTCGGCCGAGGTCACCAGCACCCGCCCAGCCGGGCCGGCCGGCCACAGATCAGCCAGACTCGCCGTGTCGGCTAGGTCGTCGAGCACTACCAGCCACGAGTGCCTGGTCTCGCCCAGCCAGCTGAGGAACTGGGCGGCGACCGACTCGCAGCTGGTCACCTGAGCGCGGCCGGTCACCGCTGCAGTCGCCGCGGCGTAGCCAGCCAGCACCGAAGCCCGGCTCGTGGCGTCGATCCAGACCATCAGGTCGACGTCGCCCGACTGCCACTGCGACTCGGCGAAGGCGACGGCGAGCTGGGTCTTACCCGACGACCTCAGCCAATCCGCCGGATGGCGGGCAGCCACCGGCTCGGCGGCGGCAGCCGGGGCCGCCGCCCTATCCGGGATGAGCGCCACCGCGGTCCCGGCCGGCAGCCTCGCCGCCAGATTGGGGGCGGTTTCCAGTCTGGCGCGGAATCCGTCGGACAGCGCCGGAACCGTCCCCGACCTGATGGGCCAGGACGGCCGGCCCTGGGCCGTGCCTGACCGGCGAACGGGCGGAACCGCGCTGCTCACAGGGCCACCGACCGGGCGCCTGCCTGGCTCACAGGTCCTCGCTCGAGGCGAGCACGGGAGTAGTCCTGGTAAGGGTTTCCGTGCGGAAGAAGGCGGGGGCAGTGGCGCGCATGAACACGAAGCCGATCACTCCCGCCAGGGCAGACAGCGCGGCGATGATGAAGACCCCGCCGATCTGCCAGTGCAGGCCCGGTACCGTCCACCTGGTGAAGCTATTGGACGCGACCCAGTCGCTCTGCAGGCTATAGAAGCCCGCCGCGTACATGATCAGCCCGCCCAGCCCAGGCAGGATGCCGCGCATCCACAGATTCCAGCTGCTGCTGGTCAGCGTGCGCCGGTAGTACCAGACACAGGAAAACGCAGTCAGCCCGTAGTAGAACGCGATGTACAGGCCGATCGCGGTGACCGCGTCCGCGATCGGGTTGCCCTTGGAGATGTAGTTCAGCGGGACGTAGAGCGCGATCGAGATCGCGCCCATCACGACGGTCGACACTGTGGGGGTCAGGTACCTGGGGTGGATCTTGGCGAACGACTCCGGCAGCGCGACGTAGGCAGCCATCGACAGCGTCGTGCGTGCGGTCGGCAAGATCGTGGTCTGGGTTGAGGCGGCGGCCGAGCTGAGCACCATGAGGATGAGGAGCCGGGACAAGAACGTGCCGAGCCCGGAGGTACCGAATATCGCGCCCCCGGTGACCGACAGCACGTCGAACTGGTGCGCCGGATTCGTCAGCCCGCAGCCCGTGTCGCCGATGCCGCAGAACGCCTGCACCGAAATGATCACGATCACGTACGTGACGAGCAGCAGAACCGTCGAGATGATCCCCCCTCGGCCCGGCGTCCGGGATTTGTCGGCGGTCTCCTCATTTACCGACAAAGCGGTGTCCCAGCCCCAGTAGATGAAGAGCATCAAGATGAGACCGGACACGAAGGCCGAGACGGTCAGGCCCGACGGCGACAGCCAGCTGAGGCTCGGCTGCAGCGACGTCGACGGCGGATGGCTGCCGAAGACCCGGACGAGCGCCGTCCCCGACATGACCAGCAGCATGATGAGCTCGATGGACAGCAGCACCTTCTGGAACCTGGCCGAGACCTCGATGCCGCGGTAGCAGATGTAGGTCATCGCGACGATCCACAAGATCCCGACCAGCAGCACCCAGCCGCCGGACGGCTTGACGCCGATGGCGCTGTTTGGTCCCTGGACCAGGAAGAACACATACTGCCCGGCCACCTGGGCCAGGCTGGCCATGACCAGGACGTCGGCCGCCACGACGCCCCAGCCGCCGGCCCAGCCCGTCTTCGGCCCGAAAGCTCGGGCCGCCCAGATGAACGTGGTCCCGCAGTCGGGATCAGCCTTGTTCAGCTCGCTGAAGCCGATCGAGCACAGCAGCATCGGCACGAACGCCAGCACGGCGACCAGCGGGGACTTCAGCGCGACGGCGGCCACCACGAAGAACAGCGTGGCGGCCAGGCTATAGGCCGGGGCGGTCGAGGCCACGCCCATGACCACGCTGGACGCCAGGCCAAGAGCGCCAGTCCTGAGGCCCTTCTCCCCGGATGTCTCCACCGGCCGCAGGCCAGCACTAAAGATCGCCACGGCTCCCCCCTTGGTGACCCGATCAAGCGCGATTCCGCCCGATCGCGCCGGGACACGCTGGCACGGGACCGCTGACGACGAATTTAACCGGAGTATCTCGATCTTGCTTACGAAACCCGATCTACCGTTCGATAACGATGAGCCGAGTTCATCGCCGGCGCTGCGGCGAGCCAACCGGCCACAGTCCGCAGCCCACTCCGGGCAATTGCGTCGGCCTCTTCGCAGGTGAGCGCCATAACGGCGAGATGAAGCAACGGCGGGCGACTGGGCGGAGCTGGGGTGACCATAGCCGACTGCGAGTCGCAGACATCGACGCTTCAGTGCAGTTTTCGTTACTGTGTTCGCAACAGGCAAGTCAATCTTGCGGCCAATGCCCCACGCTCTTCGCCGGCCATTGTCAGCCGAGGCTACCGGGCGAGTTCCTTGATCTCCTCGATGAGCGCGACGCGCTCCGCGTGGGAGCGTCCCATCGGGGCGACGTTCAGCGTGGTGACTCCGGACTCTCGCATCGCCGCGACCCGCTCGGCGACGAACG
>JASHSZ010000156.1 GCA_030040815.1 Streptosporangiaceae bacterium | reverse complement strand
ATGGGTGGGAACGGGCGGTACCGGTGGCACGGCATCCCGGAGGGACGCTGCAGCGATCGATTGCTCATGACTGTGCTCTGCTCCTGGGGTGAGTGGGAAGTGGCCGGCGCGGCACAACCACCCGCGGCGAGGGGCCGACCGGGCTGGTTACCGGGCCTCGCCGCGGCCAGGAAGCAGGAGGCCGCGAGTCATGATGCGCCCAGTGTAGCCGGCCGCCTGCCGGCGGTCGCGCCTTCCGGTGGGCGGCACCCGAGACTGTCGGCAGCCCGTGTTACGACTGTCCGCATGGATGCGCAGATACGCTGCGGCGCGGTGCTGCCCGGCGGGTCCGCCACCGAGCAGCTCGAACTGGCGCTGCTCGCCGAGCAGGCGGGCTGGGACGGCGTATTCGTCTGGGAGGCCGCCTACGGCCCGGACGCGTGGAGCATGCTGGCGGCGATAGCGGCCCGCACCAGCCGGGTCCGGCTCGGCACCATGCTGACCCCGCTGCCGTGGCGCCGCCCGTGGAAGGTGGCCAGCCAGGTGGCCGCGCTGGACCAGCTGTCGGCCGGCCGCGCGATCCTCGCGGTCGGGGTAGGGGCGGTCGACACCGACCTGCCGGACACCGGTGAGGTGACCGACCTGCGTGGTCGGGCCGCGCTGCTTGATGAGGGCATCGACCTGATCCGCACGCTCTGGCAGGGCGGCCGCAGTTTCCACGGCGAGCACTACCACTATCAGACCGGCAGGCTCGACCTGTCCGCGGCGGCCACGCCCGTACAGGACCGCATCCCGATCTGGGTGGTCGGCGTCTGGCCCGCGCTGAAGTCCATGCGGCGCGCGCTGCGCTGTGACGGCGTCATCCCGCAGTACCGGACTGCGCAGCCCGGCCCGCAGGACGCGGGGGCCGTGCGCGCCTGGCTGACCGAGCAGGGCATCCCGGCCGGGTTCGACGTCATCGCCGACGGCGAGACGCCGGCTGACGACGCCACGGCGGCGGCGGCCAGCACGGCAGCCTGGGCGGACGCGGGCTGCACGTGGTGGCTGGAGACCCGGTGGGAAACGCGGGACCAGATGCGCGACCGGCTGGCCGCCGGCCCGCCAAGACCCCCGCGCGAGCGGCCGGCAGGGCCGACCGACCGTCAGCCGGGCTGAGGAGTCGCAGCGCTGTCAGACGTTGAAGCCGAGCGCGCGCAGCTGCTCGCGGCCGTCCTCGGTGATGTTCTCGGGCCCCCACGGCGGCAGCCACACCCAGTTGATCGTGAAGCTCGGCACTAGGCCGTCGAGCGCCGTAGCGGCCTGGTCCTCGATCACGTCGGTCAGCGGGCAGGCGGCGCTGGTCAGCGTCATGTCGATGGTGAGGCTGCGGTCTGTCTCCACGTGCACGCCGTAGACCAGGCCGAGGTCGACGACGTTCACGCCCAATTCGGGATCGACGACGTCGCGCAGCGCCTCCAGCACGTCCTCGATCTCCGGATCGGTCGCCGCCTGCGGCTCGCCGCCGACGGCCTCCGGCTCGGCCTGGGTGGCTACTCTGCTCGTGTCGTCCTCGCTCATGCTCACTCCCCGGTGTTCGCCTCGCTGGCCGAGCGCTCGCCGAGCGCCCGCGCCGTTGCGTCCTTCCAGGCCATCCAGCCCAGCAGCGCGCACTTGATCCGGGCCGGGTACCGCGAGACGCCCTCGAACGCGACGGCGTCGCCCAGCACTTCTTCGTCCGGCTCGGTTTCGCCTCGCGACTGCATCAGCCGGAGGAACTCGTCACTCACGGCCATCGCTTCGGCCACGCTCCTGCCGATGATCATGTCGGCCATGACGGACGTGCTGGCCTGGCTGATCGAACAGCCGAGCGCCTCGTAGGAGACGTCGGCGATGGCCGGCTCGCCGCCGGCGTCCTTCAGGGTCACCCGCAGCCTGACCTCGTCGCCGCAGGTCGGGTTGATGTGCTGGACCTCGGCGTCGAACGGCTCCCGCAGGCCCGCGTGCAGCGGACGGCGGTAGTGCTCCAGGATGATCTCCTGGTACATCGACTCGAGTTGCATCACGCCACCTTCAACAGCGACCGCTCGTACCGGTGTTCCGTACCTGAGTCGATCACGCAGTCCCGAAGAACTTCTGCGCCTGCCGGATCCCGTCGGCCAGCGCGTCGACCTCGTCGTGGGTGTTGTACAGGTAGACCGAGGCGCGAGTGCTGGCCTGCACGCCGAGGGCGCGGTGCAGTGGCCAGGCGCAGTGGTGCCCGGCCCGCACGGCGATGCCGCGGTCGTCGAGCACCTGGCTGACGTCGTGCGGGTGGATGCCGTCCAGCTCAAACGAGATAGCCCCGCCGCGGTCCACTGCCTCAGTGGGCCCGAGGATCCGCAGCCCGTCGATCTCGGCCAGCGCCGACAACGCGTGCCGCAGCAGGTCCTGCTCGTGCGCGCGGACGGCCGCGAGGCCCACTTCGGTGAGATAGTCGATCGCCGCGCCGAGCCCGACCGCCTGCGCGATCGGCATCGTGCCCGCCTCGAACTTGTGCGGCGGCGGGGCGAACGTCGACCGCTCCATCCAGACCGTCTCGATCATCTCGCCGCCGCCGAGGAACGGCGGCATCTGCTCGAGCAGCTCCGGGCGGCCCCAGAGCACGCCGATGCCGGTGGGACCGCACATCTTGTGGCCGGTGAATCCCACGAGGTCGGCGCCGAGCGCGCCGACGTCGGCCAGCCCGTGCGGGGCCGACTGGGCGGCGTCCACAAGCACCAGCGCGCCGACCGCGTGCGCTCGGGCGGCGATCTCGGCGACTGGGTTGATGGTGCCGAGCACGTTGGACTGGTGGGCCAGCGCGACCAGCCGGGTCCGCGGGTTGATCAGCTCCTCGAGCCTGGACTGATCGAGCCTGCCGTCCGCCCTCACCCCGAACCACCGCAGCGTGGCGCCGGTCCGTTCGCACAGCAGCTGCCACGGCACGATGTTGGAGTGGTGCTCCATCTCGGTGATGACGATCTCGTCGCCGGCGGACAGCCGGAGCGCAGCGGCGGCCGATCCGCCGGCACCCGCGGTCGCGTTCCCGATCGAGTAGGCGACCAGGTTGATGGCCTCGGAGACGTTCTTGGTGAACACCACCTCGGTCTCGTCAGCGGCGCCGATGAACTGCGCGACCTTGATCCGGGCGCCCTCGTAGGCCTCGGTTGCTTCCTCGCCGAGCTCGTGGTTGGCGCGATGGATGTTCGCGTTGTGCCGGGCGTAGAAGTCGTCCATTGCGTCGATCACCTGGCGCGGCTTCTGCGAGGTGTTCGCGCTGTCGAGGTAAATGAGCGGCCGCCCGCCCCGGACGGTCCGGTCCAGGATCGGGAAGTCCTTCCTGATGCGCGCGACGTCGAGTGCTGTCCCGGTCATGCCGCTGCATCTCCCTTGATGAACCGCTCGTAGCCGCTGGTCTCCAGCTCCTCGGCCAGTTCCGAGCCGCCCTCCTCGACGATCCGCCCGGCGACGAACACGTGCACGAAGTCCGGCTCCACGTAGCGGAGGATCCTGGTGTAGTGAGTGATCAGCAGCACGCCGTGCGCCGGGTCTGCGCGGAACCGGTTGATGCCGTCGGCCACCACTTTCAGCGCGTCGATGTCCAGCCCGGAGTCGGTCTCGTCCAGGATCGCGATCTTGGGGTTGAGCAGCTCGAGCTGGAGGATTTCATGCCGCTTCTTCTCGCCGCCGGAGAAGCCCTCGTTGAGGTTGCGCTGCGCGAACTCGGGGTCCATCTGGAGCTGTTCCATCGCCTCGCGTAGCTCCTTGCCGAAGGTGCGGATCTTCGGCGCCTCGCCGCGGACGGCGGTAATCGCGGTGCGGAGGAAGTTGGACACCGAGACGCCCGGCACCTCGACCGGGTACTGCATGGCGAGGAACAGGCCGGCCCGCGCCCGCGCGTCCACGGTCATGGTGAGCACGTCCTGGCCGTCCAGCGTGATCGAGCCCTGTGTCACCGTGTACTTGGGGTGGCCCGCGACAGCGTAGGCGAGGGTCGTCTTGCCCGACCCGTTCGGGCCCATGATCGCGTGCGTCTGCCCGGCCGAGACGGTCAGGTCGACACCGCGCAGCACCTCGCGGCTCTCCCCCGCGGCATCCGTCACGCTGGC
>JASHSZ010000155.1 GCA_030040815.1 Streptosporangiaceae bacterium | reverse complement strand
CCGGTGGCGATTGCCGCTGGATTCGCCAAGGGTTCCTATGACGCGTCGACTAATCACGGAGCTTTCAATGAAGGTTTCAACGCGGCAGCAATTCCCATTATGAAAGCGGCCAAAGACTTCGGTGCCGAGCATGGGACCACTATGACGAAAGGAATAATCACTGGGGCGGCTGGCGCGCTCGGCGCCAGCATCGTGCGTGAGGCGTTCAAGCATCTAAGAATTTAACAAGTTCGTGATGCTCGCCATGCTCCGCGGGAGAGCCGGGACCGCGCGTCCGGCGCTGCGGCCCCACCTCCACGCGCCGTCCAGGCTGCGGTCGGCGATAACCGCGCGCCTGGCCGCTGTTATGCATCCGGATGTGCGGCATTCCGCGCGCGCCGACGGCGTACGACGAGGCTGAATTAGAGATCGTCACGGTCGCCGTCCGACGCCCTCAGGCTCGAGTAGTCATGCGAACATCCGCATGATCATGCGGAGACTTGGACGCGCCCTATTCATGCAAGAGAGGCCGTTTCGTGGCGCGCTCGGGCGCTTGTTGGACGATGAGGATGGCACCAGCCAGTAAGGAAACCTGGGCGCAAGTCAGACCGGAGTTTGGCGCGCTGTGCAGGTCAGCGGCACGGTCAAGGGTAGCAATTTGGCCGCTGAACATGCCCTGCCTTGTTTGCTGCGTCCTCAGCCGGCCTGCCGTCCCTCCAAGTCAGCCGCCGACTCGTGCTTGCGCCGCAACCCAGGCGTCACGCACGTGGGCAGAATCATCACATCAGGCGTAACGCGGCTGGCGGGGCGCTCCTTGCTGTCCGCGCGGTCGCGTCTGCCCTTGCCCTGCCTGGCCCGCCTCTCGTAGGCCCAAGTCGTGCCTGCGGAGTTCCACCACGCGACGGAGGCTTGCGCCGGATACAGCGCAAGCCCCTGACCGGGCTGCACGGTCAGCAGTGTCCGTTAAGAACCTGGCCGTTGTAGCTATCTTCGGACGATGGCCGACGGGCGGCTCAGCTTACTTTTTGCCAATTCGCCCGGTTGCTTGACGTGCATGCCTGCACCCTGATCAGTTCATAGATTATGCCATTTACGCTAGTCTCGTCCGCGTTCCACATGCATGCATTCTTGCCGAGCTTCGCGCTGAGGGACTTGTTGATGATCTGGTATACGCCGTTGCCGTGGACGTCGTCAAACCACCACAGCTGAGAGGCGCTGTCGTTGCAGTAATTCTCATAGACGTAGTAAACGCCGTCGTCGGGTCCGTATAGTTGCAGGCAGTAATTGTCGATCGCCAGGATCTCGACATACTTGCCGCTGGCTCCGGTGGTGATGTAGGGAGTGCCGGTGTCCCAGGCGGTGATAACGGACTGAGGGCCGTAGTCGTAGGCGTACGCGCCGTCCCAGCCGCTCCAGAGCACGAAGCTGCTCGCTGCGTCTGCGGGGGTCGCCGGTCCGGCTAGGACCGGCCCGGCGACGATGCTGAGTGCTAAGCCGAAGGCTGCGGCGAGGGTGACGATGATTCGTCTCATGTGCCTTCCTTCCTCGTGATTGCGGCTTGTGCTGCGCTTGATCAGAAAGGCGGCAATCTGGCAGCGATGCCAGGGTCGTTAGCCGGCGCGGCAAGGGACCTTAGGACCTCCCTCGCGAGCGGCACAGAAGTGGATGCGAACGCCCTCCTGGAAGAGCAGTTCGTCGGTGCGCTCACCCGGACGGCACTGTGCCAGGCCCGTGTAGGCGAACTCCTCATGCCTGCAAAGATTCACTCATCGTCGGCCTCGGGCTCGCATCCGTGATGGGGCAGAGAACCGTCCCGGTGATCTTCATCATCGTGCTCGAGATCATCCTGACGCCTCTCTTCTCCATCCATCACATCCCCCACCTGCACAACTTGCAGCGAGCGGTGGTCGGCCTGGCCATGCACCACCTGGAGCCGGGCGGACTGCCTCCGGTGTTCGCAGGTGTGGTCGGCGGAGGGGCGCGATCACAGCTACTGCCAGAATCGACCACCACCACCACCACCACCACCGTCGTCGTCATCACCGCCTGGCTGGTGGGCTGGACGGTCCTTGGCGCAAGGCGAATGATCACTAGGGACGCCTGAGAACGGGCAGGAATGAACTCCAAATGGACGGGCCGAATCGGCGTTTGGGCGATCTAATCGGGCACGACGGTTCTCGGCAGCGCCCTGCTCGCCAGATGCCGTTAGCCGTGAGCGCTCCCGACACTCAGGTCAGCCAGTTCTGTGCGCGGGGTCAGGTAGGCGCAGGTTGCTTAGACTCATCGACCGACGCCTCAGTGTGCGAGTAGTCATGCAAAGGACCGCATGACCATGCGCCCCTCCAACACATGCCATTCATGCATGAGCAATGCGTCCGGTGACCGGCTCGCGCCTGGCGCGTGGACAAACCCGGGTTACGAGACCCGGATCGCTGCATGCTTGGCACCGGCTTCGTGCCAGCGGTCCGCGCCGTTGGGTGGCGCCTTGAGCAGTCCACGTATGGGACGACCGAGGTCGTCGGCGACGTCGTTCCTGGTCACGAGGCAGGGCCCAATTCGCACATTCTGCCGCGGGCGGCTTGTGTAGGCGGGACGAGGACGTCGATTGCTGCACGGCAGGCGGATGGGGCGCGGCAGCCAACCGATCACGACGCTCGGCGCTCACTATTGCTGCCGGGGAACCGGAACCATCGCGAAGTTGTCGACGATGAGCACGGCGGCACCTCAGCTCCACTGGGAGCCCGCCTTTACGGAGTTTTCAACCCTTCCGCGATTGCCTCCAGCGTTTCCTGGAGCCCCGTCCAGTACACGAGCGTGTCCGCCGTCCGCTCATGCGGACCGCGGATCTCGGACAGAAATTCCGCTATGTCGTCCAGGCCCCAGCGCAGCCGGTACAGCGCCAGCGCGTCCTGATTGACCGTCCACCCTGTCCGCCAGGTGTATCGTGCGGCGTCCTGGTCGCCCGAGATCACCCACCACAGGTCTCGCTCAGGCCGGGCAAGCGCGGTCATGTCCCAGTCGACCAGGCACAGCCCAGCCCGCGTGCGCAGCAGATTGCCGGGGTGGGGCTCGCCATGCGTGATGACATAGGGCCCGCCAGCCGTCCGGAGCTGGTCAAGCAGGCCGTCGAATCGCGCAAAGGCGTGACGGAGCGGCGATTCATATTGCGCTAGAAGGTCACGGCCTGGCTCGGCGTACGGACCGCCGGTCCAGGGGACGCCCAGGCTGGCCAGAGCCTGGTCGATGGCCTGCCGGTTGACCAGCTCCAGTGGCCGGCTGGGCACCTGAATGCCCTCGGGGGCTGCGGTATGCAGCGTAGCCAGCATGTCGATGATCGCGGCTCGGTCGCCGTCGTCGACTGGGTCCTCGAAGCGACTAGGCGCGGCGTCGACGTACGGAAACAGCGTCAGGGCATGCCGACTGTCCAGAGAGCCGACCACCAGACCAGCCCTCGTGGGCAGTGGAGCGACGACGAACTCGAGCCCGGCTTCCGTTGAGAGCCAGGCTGCCGTCTGCATGGCTGCCAGCAGGTCGGGCCCCCACGTCGCGGCCAGATCGCTGACGGTCACGAACCATCGCGAGCCCGTCTGGTCGACCGCGAGCCAGTGGTACCCGCCGAACCCGACGGGCAGGTAGGACAGGTCTCGCACCACGAGTGCCCAGTGGCGAGCCAGCCCGGCGGCGACATCGCTGTCGCGTATATCCGCCGGGTGCTCGTGCACAGGCTGACGCTAGGCCGCCGGCTGGGTCACCAGCAACGAGATATCGCGGCACAGTGCGGATCCGCCTGCAGGGCTGGCGCCGCGGTTGACCGCGCTGCCCGTTGTCGCAGTCCCCGGTTGCGCCCAGTACGTGCTCGGCGTAGATCTGCAGCTTGTGGGCCTGGCCGACCTCGGTGTTGTGTCTTAGTGCGTCGTGTAGTTGATCTCACCGGCATCGGGGCAGGCGATTGCGAAGCAAAAGCATCGGATGGGCGCGTGGTCGCTTGCGGCCACGAGGCTGTGCACTGCATTGGGCGGAATGTACACCAGGTCGCCCTGGCCGATTTCTCGGCTCTCCTGGCCGATGACCATCGTGCCGCGCCCGTAGAGCACGTAGTAGAACTCATGGGTGGGATGCGTGTGCGGGTCGACCGCGCCGCCACCGGTGATCTCGAACTCGTTGACCAGCTCCAGCGAGCCGCCTCCGGTCGCTTCGCGCATCGTGCCTGGCGGCATCAGGTACCACACCGGGGTCGTTCCGTTGTGCTCCACGGTCGGCGGCACTGTCGCGATGTTGCGAACGTCCATCTAATGCCTTCCTTGAGTGCACTGAGGGCTGGATAGTACTGACTACCGAAAGGAGGCGTCCATGCCGGTAATGGCCCTGACGATCACTGCGCAGCCATTCGACGCGGCCGAGTGGCGCCCGTACGGCTGGGTCCCTGTGCCCGACACCGACCCGCGAGACGGCAGTTCGCGGCTTGACTTCGAATGGGCTGACGTGCACCTCAACCTGATCGGCCACGATGGCGTCGAGGTGCCGCGAACTGAGCGGGGATTGATCTGCGAGATGCTGTTCCGACATCAAACTCACACGCAGGCGCTGATGGTGCTGAACTGTCCGGCGGTCGCCGTGGTGGCCCCGCCAGGCACCGCGTTCACCTCGCCGCAGGACGCTGGCCTGCTGCGGGCCTTCCTGCTGCGCCCGCGCGACGTCTTCGTGCTGCACCGGGGAACCTGGCACTGGGGGCCGTTCCCGATCGATGCGCCCCGGGTGGACATGCTGAACGTGCAGGGGCTTCGGTACGCCGAGGACAATGAGTGCTGCCGGCTCGCCGACATCGGCGCGAGCGTCGAGGTGATCACCCACTAGCCCCAGCAGCCGCTCGGGAGGCGGGATCCGCTTCGGGAGCCCGGAGGTCAGCCCACCGCGATCAGGATGTGCGGGCTGTCAGCGGGGTCCAGCCACCCGAGCACGGCATCAAGCTCGGCATCGGGCAGGGCCACGCAGCCTTCGGTGTACCCCTCCGGCATGTCGTCGTGGAGGAAGATACCGGCTCCGTTGTCCGGAGGGCTGGGCATCTTGATGTCGATGAAGTGCTGGTAGGGCTGGATCTCAGTCCAGAGGGCTTCGGAATCGTCGCCGTATGGCGGGGTGATCCCGCAGGGCACATGCTGGAAGGTGTCGTAGGTCGGGCTGCCGGGCTGCTCGTCCCACCAATCCCCGCACACCAGGTGGTGGTAGGGGTAAAGGCTGGTCGGGCTTAGGGTCGAGTTGCCATAGACGGTCGTGCCGAACGGGAACAGGCCGGTGGGGGTAGCCCAGTCGCCGGGCACGCGCTCTGAGATGGGCAGCAGGCCACCATAGCCCGTCTGGGCCTGGAAGGGCTGCGCGGGCTGCCCGGCAAACGACGCCGGGAACCAGCAACCGTAGGCCCTCCTGGACCAGGCCACAAAC
>JASHSZ010000154.1 GCA_030040815.1 Streptosporangiaceae bacterium | reverse complement strand
GCTCTTCGATCGTGCCCTTGCCGGCAAGAGCATCTGCCGCGCTCGATGCCACGGGCCATATGCTCCGAACCGCGACTCCGAGTGACCCTGGCCCATGCAAGAACGAGGGACAACAAACACAGGCAGCCACCAGTTGCTGACGGAAGGCGGGCCGCGGTGGATGGCTGGTGCTCGGTGGAGGACCTCACGCACTGGGGATTCGCCCATGCGCCGGTAGTCATGGCCAACGAGGCGCACAGCGGTCTCGCCCGATGCGTTCGCACCCGCGAAATCGGCATCCGCATCATCCGGGCAGCCCACCGCAGCAGCGTACGGCGGCCTAAGCGACACCCTGACTGCCCACGGCGGCACCATCGGCGTCCTGCGTGATCGGGCACCCCCGCCGCTGGACTGCTGGCCCGGCGTAGACGCGGTAGTAATCTCGACCGAGAACATGCTGACCTAGCCGCAGGTATGCGGTCGAGTCACCAGGGCAGCCTGGGCACTCGTGAGCGGCCCGGCGTAGGCAACGGCGCCGCCTGGTCCGATGTACAACCGGGACACGCGGATTTACTGGTCGGTGAGCACTCTTGTGGCCTGCCAACCAGTGAGGACCGATCTCCACTCCTGATGCCGGTACACGGGATTGCTCCAGTCGGTTGGCATGTCTCCTGCCATGCTCTCGCAGACGTACCGGAGAGCGAGTTTGATGAGCGGATCAGCCCGGTTTTTCCAGAGCGTCGAGCTGAGCCCGTTCGTCAAGTCGCGGCGCCGGAGGTAAGCGGCAAGCTGTCGCCGGGGCCTGTGAAGCGCATCCGCGATGGTCTTGTGTCCGGTGAGGCCGTTGGCGGCCAGCACGGACAGCACCAGCTCACGAATGTCGTCCCGGCCGGTGCCCAAATCGTCGACGCCGAGGTCAGCTGGGTTAGTGATAAGTTCCTCGGCTTCGCTGAGCCAGCTCGCTTCCTTGGTCACGTACTGGAGCCTCGCGATCCGCATGTTGTGACGCTGCAACGGTCACGGTTCGTCACCGCGCGGCGGATGTGCACCGGGATGGTGTCGGTCGCGGCGTCGACGTCCAGGGGAAGGCTGATGGTGCCGACCGGGCCGGGCAGCCGGCCGCGCAGCCAGGCGGCCAGCCCGCCGGGTCCGGACAGCAGCCGCAGCGCGTCGGCGACCGCGCCGCCGATGGCAACCGGCCGCTAGCTGCCGAAGTAACGCCGCGGATTGGCGATCAGCATCGTGTCGATCTGATCGTCGGTGACGCCGCGTTCGCGCAACGCTGGCAGCACGTCCTGGAAGATGTGCTGATAGCTCCACGCTGGCGCGAACCTGGCTGGACTTCCCGGCGGGAACCAATCGATGTAGCACGCCGCGTCGTGCGACAAGACCATGCTTTCGGCGTAACCGCGCGCGCACATCGCGGCAACCGTAGCGACCCGGTCCTCGAAGGGCGTCAAGAGGTTGATCCCGAACCTGTCCATGCCTAGCAGGCAGCCGGCGTCGGCCAGTTCGGAGAGGTAGTCCAGGTCCGTGGTGTCACCGCTGTGGCCGAGAACGACCTTGGTCAGGTTTGCGCCTTCTTCTCGGAGCACGCGCACGACCTCGCGCCCCGTTCCCGAGTGCGGATGGGTGTGCACCGTGATGGGGGCTCCGGTTTCCACGTGTGCGCGGCAGACGGCCCGCAGCACGCGCTCCACGCCGGCCGTCAGCCCCGGCTCGTCGACGGCGCACTTGAGAAACGCCGCCTTGACACCGGTGTCGGCGATGCCGGTCGTGATGTCACGGACAAACAGCGCTGTCATCGGGTCGGCACCGTCTGACCTGGGCAGCCGGAACCTGAAGTAGAACGGCAGGTCGTTGTAGGTGTACAGGCCACTGGCCACGATTATGTTGAGCTCGGTCCCGCCCGCGACGCGCTTGATCCGGTGGATGTCTCGGCCGAGGCCGAGCACCGTAGGGTCGACGATGGTCCGGCAGCCGCGGTCCGCCAGCGCGGTCAGCTTGAGGATCGCGTCGTCGACCTGCGTGTCGTCCCAGTCGGCCGGGTATTCCGAGGGGTAGTTCTCGCGGATCTCCTCGCTGAGGACGAACACGTGCTCGTGCATGAGGGTTACGCCCATGGCATCGATATCCACAGGGCCTCGGACCGTCTCGACCTGCGCCATGAGTGCACCGTAGCGTGGTGCCATACCAGCCGATAGGTACTCTTGTCCGGTCTTGGCGGGGGCCGCAGGAGGTCCCTGGCCCAGGCGCGGGAAGGTAGCCAGATGGATTTCGCATTCGACGCGCGTACCGAGGAACTCCGCGGCCAGCTGCAGGCCTTCCTCGATGAGCAGATCTTGCCGGCCGAGCCGGTGTTCGAGGAGCAGGCAGCGAAGCTGGCCAGGGAGGGTCGTAGCTGGGAGCGGCCGCCGATCATGGACGACCTCAAGGCCAAGGCGCGCAGGCGTGGCCTGTGGAACCTGTTCCTCGCCGGTCACCCTGAGGGTGCGGGCTTGTCGAACCTCCAGTACGCGCCGCTGGCCGAGCTGAGCGGCCGCTCATTCCTCGCTCCCGAGGCACTGAACTGCTCCGCGCCGGACACCGGCAACATGGAGGTGCTCGCCGAGTTCGGCACCGACGAGCAGAAGGAGCAGTGGCTACGGCCGTTGCTAGACGGAGAGATCCGGTCCGCATTCTGCATGACCGAGCCGGACGTCGCGTCGTCGGACGCCACCAACATCGCCACCAGCATCGTCAGGGACGGCGACGTGTACGTGATCAACGGCCGCAAGTGGTGGTCGTCGGGGGCCATGGATCCGCGCTGCCAGATCCTCATCGTGATGGGCAAGACCAACCCGGACGCCGACCGGCACCGGCAGCAATCACAGATCCTGGTGCCTCGGGATACCCCGGGCGTGCAGATCGAGCGCGGCATGCACGTGTTCGGCTATTCCGACGGCACCCACGGCGGACACGCTGAGGTGCTCTTCAGCGACGTCCGGGTGCCGGTGACCAGTGTCATCGCCGGCGAGGGCGAGGGCTTCGCCATCGCACAGGCCAGGCTCGGTCCCGGCCGGATTCACCACTGCATGCGGCAGATCGGAGCCGCCGAGCGGGCCCTCGAGCTGACGTGCCGCCGGGTGATCTCCAG